>JAICEP010000011.1 GCA_025924095.1 Sorangium sp. | reverse complement strand
GGGGGTGGGGGCCTTGCGCGACGGCGCGCTGCGCGACGGCGCGCTGCGGGCCGGCGCGGCCGGGCGGCTCGGCGCCGGGCGGCTCGGCGCCGGAGCGCGCTCGGCCTTGCGGGACGGCTTCATGGGAGTCGCGGCGGGCCCGGTCGATATCCCTGCGGCCTTGATGTCGACTTCCAGGTACCGCGCCGCGTTCTGGACAACATCCTTACGGGCCAGCGCTCTCATGCCCTCCAGGAACTTGGCCACCAAAGAACGAATCTCATTCTCGATCTCGACATCGGATATCACGCAGCCGCCGTCTCACGAATCCCCCGGAATGTCAACGTCTTCCGCGCGGAGTGGCCCGCAGATACCGGAGAAACCCGGACGATCACGCGCCGGCCGGCGTCCACGACCCGGCGCTCGATCGCTGGCCGCGGCGCGAGCCCAGTGTGAATTTGCCGCTCTATCAAATGAAATGCGGGCAAGATCCGAAACCCATCGACAATCCATGTCGGGACCCTCCGTCCGCGGCGTGGGCCGCGGGCGCGGGCCACGTCGTGGAGCAGAGGTCGACTCGTCGCTCGCGACCGCGCCGGCGGCTCTCCCCGGGGGGCGGCTGCCGGGGCGGGTGATTCAAGCCGCCTTGACCGCGTGGAGCGACGGGCGGCGCAGCGGGCGGAGCGGCGCCGCCGCGAACGCCGCGCCGAGCGCGAGCCCGCGGAACGTCAGCCGCATCCGGAGGGCATCGAGGTAACCCTCGCGGTGCAGGGCGTTGATCACCCGGCGGACGTCGGTCCGGCGCACCGCGAGGGCCGTGGTCAATGTTTCAAGGGTCACCGTCTTGCCCTCGCTCTGGAGGGCAACCAGCGTCCGGAGAAGATGAGGAACGAGGTCCTTGTCCGTCATGGGGCCGAACCTAGTTCAGTGACTGAACGGTCGTACAGTTTGTGGCCACGATTTCTTTGGGCCGCCGGCGGGAGCGTCCGCGGCGCGCCGAAAGCGGCCGTCGTCTATGGTACGTCCCGCTGGTGCGCCCCGACGCCTCCTCCCTTCAAGCCGTGATCCTCGCCGGCGGGCTCGGCACCCGGATGCGCCCGCGGACGGAGCGCACGCCGAAATTCCTCCTGCCGGTGGTCGGCAGGCCGTTCGGGGCGTGGCTCCTCGAGCGGCTCGCCGCCGCGGGCTTCGGCGAGGTGGTCCTCTGCGTCGGTCACCTCGGCGACGTCATCCGAGCGGCGATGGGCGACCGGTTCGCGGGGCTGCCGCTCCGTTATGCCGACGACGGCCCCGAGCTCCTGGGCACGGCCGGCGCGCTACGCCGCGCGCTGCCCCACCTGGCCCCTGTGTTCCTCATGACCTACGGCGACTCCTATCTCCCCTTCGACTACCTCGCGCCGCTCCGGGACCTTACCGCGCACCCGGGCGCCCTCGGTACGATGGCCGTGTTCCGGAACGAGGGTCGGTTCGACGCGTCGAACGCGGCGCTCTCGGGCGACCTCGTGGTGCGCTACGAGAAGCTCCGCGCCGGCGCCCCGCCCGACCCTGCCCTCGATCACATCGACTACGGCGCGACCGCGCTCCGCCGCGGGGTCGTCGAGGCGCTGCCGGCGGACACGCCGCTCGGCTTCGATGCGGTGCAGCGCGATCTCGCGTCGCGCGGCCGCCTGCGGGCCCTCGCGGTCGCGACGCGCTTCCACGAGATCGGCTCCGAGCGGGGCCTCCGCGATCTCGAGGCCGCGCTGGCGGCATCGGCCACGGCGGAGGAGCGGGGATGATCGTCTCCCGCGCCCCGGTCCGCTTCTCCCTCGGCGGCGGCGGGACCGATCTGCCCGCCTACTCCGACCGCTTCGGCGGCTACCTCCTGTCGGCCTCCATCGACAAGTACATCTACGTCACGGCCAACAAGCGCTTCCACCGCGACATCCGCCTCGCCTACTCCAAGACCGAGATCGTGCCCTCGGTCGACAGGATCGAGCACCCGATCTTCCGGGAGGCGCTCCGGATGATGGGGATCGAGCACTCGATCGAGCTCACGAGCGTCGCGGATCTCCCCGCGAACTCGGGCCTCGGCTCGTCGAGCTCGTTCACGGTCGCGCTCCTCAACGCGCTGCACGCGTACAAGCGCGACTTCGTGTCGTCCGAGCAGCTCGCGCGCGAGGCGTGCGCGATCGAGATCGATCGCCTCGGGGAGCCGATCGGCAAGCAGGATCAGTACATCGCCGCTTACGGCAACGTCACCGCGTTCACGTTCTCGCCGGACGGCTCGGTGCACGTCGAGCCCGTGCCGGTCCGCGACGAGGTGCTGGACGAGCTCGAGAGCAACCTGCTCATCGTGTGGAGCGGCATCGAGCGACCGGCCAGGATCGTGCTCTCGGAGCAGGGGCGACGGCTGCACGACCTCGAGCCCGCGGTGGTCGAGCGGATGCATCGCATCAAGGAGATCGGCCGCGACGTGCACCGCATCCTCGTCTCGGGCAGGCTCGACGACTACGGCGAGCTCCTGCACGCCCACTGGACCCAGAAGCGTAAGCTCGCCTCCAAGATGACCGACGAGGTCCTCGACGAGATCTACGAGGTCGCCCGGGGCGCCGGGGCGCTCGGCGGCAAGCTGATGGGGGCCGGCGGGGGCGGGTTCTTCATGTTCTACGTCCGCCCGGCGGAGAAGCGCCGGGTGCTGGAGGCGCTCGCCGCGAAGGGCCTGCGCGTGCTGCGCTTCCGCTTCGATCTCGACGGCGCGCGCATCGTCGCGAACCTGCACCGATCGTGAGCGGGCGCGCCGGCGCATCGGCGCGCCTCCCGCTGGGCATTTCCGCGGGACTCTGGCTATAAATCGATCATGCCTCAGCGCACGCACGACTTCGTTGAAAAATACCTTCGCGAGACGTCCGAGATCGCCCTCGCGACGAGCCCGGACGACATGACGCGGGTCATCGAGCTCCTCTTCGAGGCGTACCGGAACGACCGCACCATCTACACGTGCGGCAACGGCGGCTCGGCGGCCAACGCGAGCCACCTCGCGTGCGACATCGCCAAGTTCACGTGGGTCGAAGGCAAGCCGCGCTTCAAGTGCACCTCGCTCTGCGACAACGCGGCCCTCCTCAGCGCCCTGACCAACGACGTCGGCTTCAACCGGATCTTCCTCGAGCAGCTCGACGGCCGCGTCGTCGCGGGCGACGTGCTCGTGTGCCTCAGCGTGCACGGCGGCTCAGGCGCCGATCGGGCCGGCCCGTGGTCGCAGAACCTGGTGGCCGCCGCAGATTTCGCGAAAAAGTCGGGGGCCAAGGTGGTCGCGCTCGTCGGCTACGACGGCGGTGCCCTGCGCCAGATGGCCGACGCCAGCGTGATCGTGCCGAGGACGCGGGCCGGCTACACGTCGACGCCGCACGTCGAGGGCTTCCACGAGGTCTACCACCACCTGATCTGCGAGCGGCTCCTGCAGCTCGTGGCCGAGAGCTGAGCGCCGCGTGGCGAGGCGCGGGGTCGTGCTCGACCGCGACGGCACCCTCATCGACGTGGTGCGCGATCCCGAGCTCGGCGTCGTCGTGACGGCGTTCCACCCGGACCAGCTCCGCCTCCTCCCCGGCGCGCTCGAGGGCCTGCGGCGCCTCGCGGACGCGGGGTTCTTGCTGGCGATCGCGACAAACCAGCCGGGGGCGGCGAAGGGCCAGGTCCCGTGGGGGGCGATCGAGCGCACGAACCGCGCGCTCGTCGACGGCCTGCGCGCGGCGGGCGTCGCGATCGCGGCGCTCGCGGTGTGCCCGCACCACCCCGAGGGCGGGCCGGGCGGCGATCCGGCGCTGATCGGCCCCTGCGACTGCAGGAAGCCGAAGCCGGGCATGCTCACGGGGCTCGCGCGCGATCTCGATCTCGACGTCGCCGCGAGCTGGATGATCGGCGACGCGCCGAGCGACGTGGCGGCCGCGCGCGCCGCGGGCATGCGGGCGGGGCTGATCCTGGATCGACGCCGCTGCGAGCTGTGCCCGCTCCGGGGCGAGGCCGACCTCCCCTGCCCCGATCGCGCGGCGCCGCGGCTCGATCTCCTGGCCGCGGAGATCCTCGCCGAGCCGCGCGGCTAGTCCCGTGCGGCCGCCGTCGGCGGGCTACCTGGGCGCGAGCGGGCCCACCAGCGCGGCGACGCGCTTCGACAGCGGGGGCTGGTTGTCGCTGCGCCTCGAGAGCGGGATGCCCTCGGGCGAGAGGCGCAGGCACGGCTCCGCGACGAACATGGCGAACGAGATGTACTCGTGTAGCCACTGCGAGAGCCTCGCCTCGGCCTGCTCGGGGCCGGCGAGGATCGTCGCGTTCTCGATCATCCTCGCGGGCTCGAACGTCCCGTCCGCTGCCGGCCCCGCCCCGCGGAAGAGGGCGTCGTAGACGCCCGCGCCAGCGACGAACGCGGCGAGCTGCCAGCGCACCTCGTCGCCCCGCTGGACCCCGTCGGCGGCGGATAGGATCGACGCGATCGCCTCGTTGAAGAGCGCGATGCCGGCGGCGGCGCCCGTCGGCCCCGGCGCGCGCATCACCACCCGTCCGGACTGCGCCAGCTGGAAGAGCGCCCGGGTGGTCTCGAACTCCCCCTGCCCGATCGCGCGCGCCACCTCCGCCACCGAGCGCTCGCCGTCGACGGCGTCGTACCCCGCGCGGAGCTCCCCCGGCGCCGGGCCGCGATCCGAGACGCGCGCGGGCACGTGCTGGTCCGACGGGATCCGCTCGCGGAAGTAGCGCATCTCGTCCATGCGGCGCACCGCCTCCAGGAGCAGCGCGTGGACCGGGAGGTTGTGGCGCGTCGGGATCTGCTCCTCGTCGAAGCCCGCGAGGAAGTAGAACATCCCCTCGCCCGCGAGGAGCACCCGGTAGGCGATCTCCTCCGCCTGCGTGCTGAGCAGCTGGTACAGCCGCTCCCGGGGCACGAAGCCGAGCTTCACCGCGGCCTCGCCGAAGCGCACGTCCGGCGCAGCGGCGGCGAGCGTCTGCTCGACCTGCGCGCGCGAGAGCGCGCCGTAGCGGTAGAGCACCTCGCCGATGCGCTCGCCCTCGACGGTCGAGCGCGCGGCGACGGCGTGGCCGGGCTCGAAGAACAGGGACCGGCTCTCCTCGCCGTCGATCACGATGAGCTCGCCGCACCACGCCGCCTGCCCGATGAGCGACACGACATCGCAGAGCGCGCCCGGCCCCGTGATCTGCCCGGCGAGCCGGAGCGCGGCGCCGGTCCCCGCGTCGCGCGGCGCCTCCTCCCCCACGTGGCGCATCACGACGAGGTGGTCGGGCGCCGGCAGCAGCTGGAACACCCCCTGCCGCGCGCGCAGGAGCTTGCTGGCGTCCAGGTCGACGGGGTGAGCCGTGCCAGTCGCGTCGATGCGCACGAGCGAGCGTTGCTCTTCGGTCATCGTCGCGATCTCTAACCCAGCGCCGAGAGGGGGGCCACGGCCGGCCTCTGGCGCCGCGTCATCCGGAGGCCGCGCGGCGTGCTACCGTCCCGCCGTGACGCCCCCCCCGGATCACGACGGCGGCGCGCCCGGCGATCCGAGCGCCCGCGACGACACCCCGGCCACCGCGGACGCGCTCGACGCGCGCCTCTCGGCGGCCCGCTACATCTCCGATCCGGCGACCTCGCTCGCGCTCTGGCTCGCCCTCCGGATGGAGCGGCCGCTGCTGCTCGAAGGACCGGCGGGCGTCGGCAAGACCGATCTCGCCCGCGCCGCGGCCGAGGCGCTCGGCCGCGGGCTCATCCGGCTCCAGTGCTACGAGGGCCTCGACGAGGCGAAGGCGCTGTACGAGTGGGACTACGCGAAGCAGATGCTCTACACGCAGCTCCTGCGCGACGCGGTCGCGAAGGAGATCGTCGGCGCGACGAGCCTCGCCGCCGCCGCGCGGGCGATCGCGGGGAGCGAGGCGTCGTTCTTCAGCGAGCATTTCCTGATCGCGCGCCCGCTCCTCGCGGCGCTGCGGAGCCCCGCTCCCGTCGTCCTCCTCATCGACGAGGTCGACCGCGCGGACCCGGAGTTCGAGGCGTTCATGCTGGAGGTGCTCTCCGACATGCAGGTCACGATCCCCGAGCTCGGCACGATCCGCGCCGCGCGCCCGCCGCTCGTCCTGCTCACGACGAACGCGACGCGCGAGATGACCGAGGCCCTGCGCCGCCGCTGCCTGCACGCGTTCCTGGACTACCCGCCGCCGTCGCGCGAGGTCGCCATCCTGAAGGTCGCCATCCCGGGCATCGAATCCCGCCTCGCCGCGCAGATCGTCGCGTTCGTCGGCGCCTTGCGGGCCATGGATCTGCGGAAGTCCCCCGCCATCAGCGAGACGATCGACTGGACCCGCGCGCTGCTCCTGCTCGGCAAGCGCGCGATCACCCAGGAGGTCGCCCGCGACACGCTCGGCGTCCTGCTCAAGCACCAGGGCGACCGCGGCGACGCCGAGGCGAAGCTCGGCGCCCTCGTGAAGGCGGCCGAGCACGCGGGCGCGGGCGAGCCGCCTACCTGAGCTCGGCCACCTTCTCGCCGAACAGCTTCTCGAGCCGCCCGAGCATGGCGTCGTTCGGCTCGACGCGGAGATCGCGCCCCAGCGACAGCACCGCCTCCGCCCCGTCGTCGAGCTGGATCACGAGCTGCACCGGGCACACACCCGGGCTCGCCCGCAGGAGCGCGCCGAGCCGATCGATGTGCTCGCGCCTCGCGCTGCGCGACTTCAGCGTGATCGCCACGCTCCGGGTCTGCGCGAGGATCGCGTCGGAGAGCGGCTGCACCTCGTCGAGCAGGAGGGTCGGCTCGCGCGGCGCGGACTCGGTCTCCTCGGCGCCCTCTTCCACCATGGGGAAGCTGACCTTCCCCGAGATCAAGACCGGCTCTCCCCGGTTCAGGAGCTCGCTGTAGGCCTCGATCTGCTTCTCGCGCACCTTGACCTCGACCCGGCCCGCCGTGTCCTCGAGCACGAAGAACGCGATCTTGCCGCCGCCCCCCTTGAAGATGCGCTCGCGGTAGCCCTCGACCATCCCGCCGACGCGCACCCTGGACCAGGGATCCATGCCGGCCAGCGCGCTCACCGCGGTCACGTCGAAGCGGTTCAGATCCACGCCGTATCGATCGAGCGGGTGCCCCGAGACGTAGAAACCGAGCGACTGCTTCTCGCGCGAGAGGGTCTCGCGCAGATCCCAGTCCTCGGCCATCGGGTAATCGTCCAGCCTCACGTCGCTCTTGGACGCGACCGCCGCGAACAGGCCGATCTGCGCGCTGTTCCGCTCCTTGCTCGCGGAGCGCGAGCGCTCCAGCGCCCTGTCGATGCCGGCGAACGCCCGCGCCCGTGAGATGCCCCGCGCCTGGAGGCTCGCGTCGAACGCGCCGCACTGCACGAGCGCCTCGAACACCCCCTTGTTGACCCGCCGCGGATCGACGCGCTCGGCAAAGTCGAACAGATCCGAGAACGCGCCGCCCGCCTCCCGCGCCTCGAGGATCGCCTCGAGCGCCGACTCGCCGACGCCGCGGATCGCCCCCATCCCGAAGCGGATCTTCGGGTCGTACGGATCCTTCACCCGCGAGCCTCCGCGCCGGGTTCCGGTCACGCGCTTGCCGCTCGTCCCCGGCGTTGCGCTGTAGACGACGGTGAAGTCCATCTTCGACTCGTTGATCTCGGGCGGCAGGATATCGACCCCCCACGCGCGCCCCTCCGCGATGATCCGCACGACCTTCTCGATCTTGTCGCGGTCGGCGGTCATCAGCGCGCAGAGGAACTCGACCGGGTAATGCGCCTTCAGGTAGGCCGTCTGGTAGGTGAGCAGCGCGTACGCGGCCGAGTGGCTCTTGTTGAAGCCGTATCCCGCGAAGTACTCGAGGAGCCCGAAGATGCGCTCGGCGTCCTCCGCCTTGACCCCGTTGTTGAGCGCGCCGTCGACGAACGTCGCCTTCTGCTTCGCCATCTCCTCGGGCTTCTTCTTGCCCATGGCGCGCCGGAGCAGATCGGCGCCGCCGAGCGTGTAGCCCGCGAGCTGCTGCGCGATCTGCATGACCTGCTCCTGATAGACGATGACGCCGTACGTTGGCTTGAGGAGCTCGTCGACGAGCGCGTGCATCTTCTCGATCGGCTTGCGGCCGTGCTTGCAGTCGACGAAGTCCTTCACCATGCCGGTGCCGAGCGGCCCGGGCCGGTAGAGCGCCACGGCGGCGACGATGTCCTCGAAGGCGTCCGGCTTCAGGTCCTTGAAGAGCTGCTGCATGCCGCTCGACTCGAGCTGGAACACCCCGGTGGTCTCGCCCGACTGGAGGAGCGCGTAGGTGGCGGTGTCGTCGAGCGGCACCGCGCTCACGTCGAACCGCGCGCCCTCCCTCGCGGCGACGTCCGGCCGCGCGTTCACGAGCCGCACGGCGATGTCGATGACGGTGAGCGTCTTCAGCCCGAGGAAGTCGAACTTGACGAGCCCGGCCAGCTCGGCGTCGTCCTTGTAGTACTGGGTGACGAGCTGCTCGCCGTTCTTGAAGCACGGGACGTGGTCCCAGAGCGGCCCCTCGCTGATCACGACGCCGGCGGCGTGCATGCCCGCGTGCCGCGTCAGGCCCTCGAGCTTCTGCGCCTGCTTCAGGAGCTCCGCGACCGTGGGGTCGCTCTCCCTGAGCGCCTTGAGCTTCGGCTCGATCTCGAGCGCCTCGGGGATCGTGTACATGATCCCTGGCGACTTCTGCGGGATGAGGCTCGCGATCTTCTGCGCCTCGATCGCCGGGAACGCCATCGCCCGGGCGACGTCCTTGATCACGCTCCGCGCCTTGAGCTCGTGGAACGTCGCGATCTGCCCGACGGACGGCTTGTCGGCCTCCTTGCTGTACTTCTTTGTGACGTACGAGATGACCTCGTCGCGCCGGTCCATGCAGAAGTCGACGTCGAAGTCGGGCATGCTGACGCGCTCCGGGTTCAGGAAGCGCTCGAACAGCAGGTTGTACGGGAGCGGATCGAGATCGGTGATCTCCATGGCATAGGCCACGAGCGAGCCCGCGCCCGACCCGCGGCCCGGCCCGACCGGGATGCCGTGGTCCTTGGCGTACTTGATGAAATCCCAGACGATGAGGAAGTAGCCCGGGAAATCCATCTGCACGATGACGCCGAGCTCGATGTCGAGCCGCGTCCGGTAGACGGCCTCGTCCACCTTCCGGCCCGAGCGCGCGATCTGGGCGAGCCGCTTCGTGAGCCCCTCGTGCGCCACGTGCCGGAAGTACGACCCCGTGTCGGCGAACCCGCTCGGCAGCGGGAACGTCGGCAGCATCGGCTTGCCGAGCTTGAGCTTGAGCGCCGAGCACCGCTCGGCGATCTCGAGCGTCGAGCGGACCGCCTCCGGGTAGTCGCGGAAGAGGTGCGACATCTCGTCGGCGGGCTTCAGGAACATCTCGAAGCTGCCGTGGTGCGCGTCGCTCGCCTCGGCGAACGTGCGGTTCGCCGCGATGCACGACAGGTAGAGCTGCCCCTCGCCGTCCTCGCGCGCGCCGAAGTGGGCGTCGTTCGTCGCGACGAGCGGCAGTCCCAGGTTGCCCGCCGCGCGCGCCAGGATGCCGTTGAGCACCGACTGCTCGACGAGCCCGTGGTCCTGCAGCTCGACGTAGAGGCTCCCCGGCTCGAAGCAGTCCCGGAGCCGGCTGAGCGCCTCGCGCCCCTCCTCCTCGCCCTGCTCCAGGATCCGCTGGGCGACCACGCCGCCCATGCAGCCGGTCAGGCCGATGAGCCCCGCGCTGTGCTGCGCCACCATGTCGAGCCGCACGCTCGGCGCGAGCCCGCTCGCGGGATCGACGTGCCCCTTGGACACGATGCGGACGAGGTTCTTGTAGCCCTCCTCGGACGCCGCGAGCAGCACGAGGTGATCGACGGGCGTCTCGTCCACGCCGGAGCGCGACACCTGCCCCGCGGCCGCGCCCCAGCTGCGCGCCACGTTCACCTCGCAGCCGACGATCGCGCCGATGCCCTGCTCCTTGCAGGCCTTGTAGTGCTGAATCGCCCCGAACATGTTCCCGTGGTCCGTCAGGGCGACGGCGCGCATTCCCAGCGACTTGGCGCGCGCGGCCAGGTCCTTGATGCGCAGCGCGCCGTCGAGGAGCGAGTACTGCGAGTGCACGTGGAGGTGGATGAACTCAGCGGTCACAGCGGGCTTCCAGGTGGCTTCTCATCGTCGTGCGAGTCGGGAAAGATAGGTAATCAGGGAGAACGGAATCCGAAGGCAATTGGACGACCGACCGTCGCTTGCCGGCGAGCTCACATATAGCGCATTGCGCAGCGGGGATCGCCCTTGATGAGGCGCTCGAGCCGGCGCTAGCCTATGCGCCCGTTTGAGAGCACTTGCCTGATTTGGGGTGGGGTTTCCAGAAAGTGAGGTCGATGATGCGTCATTCCCGTATCGCCGTCGCGGTCTATTTGGCGACGGCGCTCCTGTCCGTGGCCGGTTGTGGCTCCGATCCTGCGGCGCCGCCTGCCGAACAAGACCAGGACGTCGACCTCGGCCAGCCCCCCGGGCCGGGCCCGGCGCAGGCCGGCGACGGCGCGGGGGTCGCGTTCGCGATCGACCGCCTCTTCCTCGGCGACACCGATCGCGACGGGAAGAAGGCGGCTGGCAGCTGGAAGCAGTACGGCTTCAACATCGACGGCAAGGTGTCCAGCACCATCTCGGAGGACCTGTGCAGGCCGGTCGACAACGCCAGCCCTTCCGATGTCTATCCGGACGGGCTCGACGGGATCGACAACGCCTTCGGAAGCAAGCTCGTCGGCCTCATTGGGACTCTCCTGAGCGACCCCTCGACGAGGGTCACCGACGCCATCGCCAACGGTGATTTCACGGTGATCCTGAAGGTCGACGGGCTCGGCGCGCAGTCGTCGTACAACCCGCTCACCGCGAAGCTCTACGGCGGCGCCACGCTGGGCGCGGCGCCCGCCTGGGATGGCAGCGATGCGTGGCCCGTCGTTCCGGAGCTGCTCGATGACGCTCAGGACGTCGAGAGCGCCAAGATCGTGTTCCCGGAGAGCTACGTCGTCGACGACACGTGGGTTTCGGGCCCGGAGTCGCAGGTCGCCTTCAAGCTGAACCTGACGATCTCGGGGACCACCATTGGCCTCACGATCCGCAACCTGAGGATCGCGATGGACCTCGCGTCCGATCACAAGTCGGTGGTCAAAGGCACCCTCGCGGGCGTGCTCGAGACGGCTGTCCTCGTCGAGGAGCTGCGCGGTGTCATCGGCGCTGTCCAGCCGGGCGTCTGCGAGGGCACCGCGCTGGAGACGATCCTCGACTCGGTCCGTCACGCCTCGGACATCATGAAGGATGGTAGCCAGGACCCGAACCAGGACTGCGATGCCATCTCCATCGGCATCGGGTTCACGGCGAAGGAGGTCCAGCTGGGCGAGATCGCCCCCCCGGCCGAGACGACCGGCGCGCCGTGCGAGACGGCTCCCGCGGACGAAGGCTGAGCGCCGCGCGACTCCCCTCCGTCTGCGGCCATCGCGGCGAGCCCTCGTTCAGGGCTCCGCGGGCGCCTCCCGGGTGCCCTCTCGCCAGAGCTCCACACAACCTGCGACGTGCAGCCAGCTCAGCCTGACCGCGCCCTGCGCGAAGATCGTGCTCGCCGTTGAGCCGTCGCGCGCCCCGCGAGCGTCTCTAGAAGCGACCCCGCCCGTCCAGGGTACGCGCTCAGGCGAGGGAGACCTCGGCGGCGTGCTCTCTCGGTCCGCCCGCTTGTGGCGGTCCGAGAGGCGCCCTCTTCCTGGTTTCGTTTGTCCCGACTTTTCGCTAGAAGTCGGCATCGCTTCGAGCGTCCACCACGCAAATACCCGATGGCAGTGAAGATTCATGGCGAGCTGCCGTCCCAGGGCGTCAGCCCCGGCGGGTTGCCGACGCGAGCTCTGGCTCGTGTCCCTCAGAGGAGAACAACGTCCCATGCGTAGATACGTCGCTTCCGTTCTGTGCGCCGTGATGATGGTTGGCACTGCCGCCGCGACGGCGGGTTGCACGGCCAGCGCCTCGTTCAACACCGGCAAGGAGCCGGTGGCCGAGCCCCCGCCCCCGCCCCCGCCGGAGCCGGCGCCCGAGCCGAAGGCGGAGAAGAAGCCCCGCCCGCGCTTCAAGATGACCTTCAAGCTCAAGGGCAACCAGGTCGAGCTGCCCGGCCCGGTGGTCTTCGAGACGAACAGCGACAAGCTCCTGCCCGAGAGCGACGAGGTCCTCAACATCGTCGACGACTTCCTGAAGCAGCGGAAGGACGTCAGCCTGCTCCGCGTCGAGGGCCACACCGACTCCGACGGCGAGGACGCCGCGAACCAGACGCTGTCCGAGAAGCGCTCGATGTCGGTCGCCCGCTGGCTCGTCGCGAAGGGCCACGACTGCAAGCGCTTCATCGCGGTCGGCTTCGGCGAGAGCAAGCCGATCGCCGACAACAACACGCCCGACGGCAAGGCCCAGAACCGCCGCACCGGGTTCTTCATCGCGGCCCTCGAGGGCAAGGCGGTCGACAAGCAGCCCGTGGACGGCGGCGGCAAGGTCGCCGGCGATGCCTGCAAGTGACGGCGCTCCGCCCGGGCGCGCTCCGGATGGCGCGCCGCGCTCCCCGCGGCGCGCGTCCGAGGTGCGCTGGGCGGGCTGACAGCTGACGGCGGAGCCCCGCTCGCCGCCGCGCCGCGTCCCTCCGGGCGCGCCGGCGGCGGACGTCGTCTTGTTGTCCTTCTTTGCTTGCCTCCCCCACCATCTTCACTATCCGTACTCCTCCACGACATGCGGAGACGCCACGACAAGCCCCTGGGCCGCCTCCTCTTCACGGCCGTCCTTTCGCTCGGCCTCTTCGGCTGCGACCCCGGGACGGGCGACGTCCGCGAGTGGACGCCGGCCGATCACGATCCGCCGAGCCCCAACGAGGGGCAGGGCGGCAAGGTCGCCGCGCGGCCGGTCGCCTCGAACGAGACCGACCCGGGGCTGATCGAGCTCGCCTGGCAGCGGAACTGCTCCAGCTGTCACGGCAGGGCCGGCCGCGGCGATGGCCCGCAAGGTCCGATGGTCCGCGCCCCGGACCTCACCGACGCGGCGTGGCAGGAGCGGGTGACCGACGCCCAGGTGGCCGACGTGATCCGGAAGGGCAAGAACAAGATGCCCGCCTTCGACCTGCCGCAGCAGGTGATCGACGGCCTGGTGAAGCGGATCCGCACCGGCAAAGCGCGCTGAACCCCGATGAGCTCGACCTCGCAGGAGGATCTCGATCAGGCGCCGGAAGAACGGCCGGACGCGCCGGAAGAACGGCTGGACGCGCCGGAGGGGCGCCCGCCCTGGGTCCGGCGGCTCGCTCCGGCGATCCTTGTCCTGGGTGCGCTGTTCGCGGGGAGCGTCCTTTTCAAGAACCTACCCGAGGAACGCGAGGTCGAGCTGCGGCTGGACGACGCGGCGACGGTCGTGCGGCTCGAGGTGACCTGGACGGATCCTTCTTCGGGTCAGCCTGCGACCGACGCCGCGCCGATCATCGACAGCTCGTGGCAGTTCGCCGAGGGGACGGCGCCGAGAACGGTCCTCACCAAGGTGTCGCTTCCGGACGGCCTCTACCATGTCGAGATCGCCGTCGGCCGGAAGCGCGGGCACGACGTCGTGAGCCGGACCGTCACGTTGGCGGACACCTCCCGGATCACGCTCTTCGTGCGCTGAACAGCGCCCTCCTGAAGCGCGCGACAGCCTGCGGAGGACCGGCGATCCGCCCCCTCGCCGGCCGCTGTCGGCGGGTGCACGAGCCCGTTGACTCCCGGAAACTGACAAGCCAGGCACTGCCGTGAGTTGGAAGCGTGTCCCTGAGGCACCACTTCGCGTCCAGCGGGCCGCGCGCAGCCCTTGATGCAAAAGCTTCAACTTCTGCGACAAACATTTGTTTCTATTCAGTATTTCGCGTAAGCCGCGGCGGCGGTTCGGATGGGAATGGAATATGAGAACGAATTCCCTTGATGCGTTCACCCCGGAACCGCTACTTCTTGGCCCGCAGCAGCAGGGCGTGGCACCTTATCCTACAACCACTTACACGCTCTGACCGGGACAACCGTGAATCATCGTGGTGCCCTCCCGGAGCGAGCGACCATGCGGCCTTTACAGTGCCGCTGGAGGCGGAGAAGGAGAACCGATGAGGATCACCCCGTGGTATCTGGCTGCGCTCGCCCCGTTCGCCGCCATTGGTTGCAGTGGCGCGTACCTCGGCCACGCCACCGTCGTGGCATTGACGATCGGCATTTTCCTCGGCACCCTTTCGCTCGGCCGTACTCCGAGCTCTCGCCCTGCCCCGCCGAACGCCCCTGTCTCCTGACTTTCTCGCCCAATTGCCGCCTGCCGCGCGTCGACGCGACGCTTTCCCGAGCGCTCGACCGCGCCGGCGCTTACGCTCGGGGGGCGTGAGGTCATGACGCACGACGCCTCCGTCGGCCGGCTCAAGCGGCTTGAAGAGTTCACGCTCATGGACCTGGAGTCCGTGCACCTCATCCTGCGCGGTGAATCGGTCATCGACTGGCGGAGGCTCAACCTTCAGAGCGCGCAGGACGCGCGCGAACTCCTGCTCGCGCAGGAGTTCCGCCCCGACGAGCCGGGGGATCGCGCCCACCTCGAGAGCGTCAAGAACGAGGCGATCGCGTTCCTGCGTCGCCACTTCGAGTTCCCGATCCCGAGCCCTGTCGCGCGCGCGTCGGTGGAGGAGATCCTGATGCTCGCCTCGGGCAAGGGCCACCGCCAGCTCTGCGCCTGCACGATCCTCAAGGCGATGCACATCATCCATCACCTGGCCGGGCGCGAGCTCCTCTTCTCGATCCCGATGTCGGACCAGGACGTCTTCCACCTCGTCGAGGAGAAGGTGTACCGGGTGATCGGCGGCATGCTCGCGGCGGGCTTCCCCATCACCGAGTTCATCGGCGGGCGGAAGAACAAGGACTCGCTCTACACGAAGCTGCTGTCAAAGACGGACACGACCGCGGCGGCCATCTACGACAAGCTCCGCTTCCGCATCGTCTGCCGCAGCGTGGACGATCTGCTGCCCGTCCTTCTCTATCTCTCCGAGCGCCTGTTCCCGTTCAACTACGTCGTGCCCGGCGAGAGCACGAACACGATCCTGCGGTTCCGGAGCTACTGCGAGGCGCGGCCGTTCCTCCAGCCGATGCTCGAGGCGCTGCAGACGGACGTCGACGACGGGCTGACAGCGGGCGACAACAGCTTCAGCGATCGGAGCTACCGCGTGATCCACTTCGTCGTCGATCTGCCGGTGCGCCTCCCCGCCGAGATCCTCGACATGGCGCCGCCCGCGGCCTGGGCGCTCGGCCCGATCATCTTCGTCCTCTGCGAGTTCCAGCTGATCGACCGCGAGACCGAGGCGGCGAACGAGATCGGCGAGGCGAGCCACGCCAGGTACAAAGAGCGGCAGAAGCACGCGGTCATGCGCAGGCTCAAGCTCGGCGTGCGCTCCACCCGCGACCCGGTGAGCGGCGGGCCCAAGCGCGACCGCTAGGCGCGCCGCAGCGCGGGCGCGAATCACGCTCCGGATCGACAAGGCCATCGGCGCGCGCGGTGCGCAACGGCGCGCGGATCGCACCATGCGCCGATCGCGCGAGGCGCGATCGTACGCGGAGCCGATCGCGCGAGGCGCTGGCCGCAGGCGTGACCGCGACGTCGTCGCGGCACGTGGCGCGGGATGGAGCTGCGAGAGCCCAGCGGGGAGCTGGGAGAGGCCCGCAGGATCTCTGGGTGGGGGGGGTCCCTGGAGGAAGCAGCGCTTGGAGCAGGGAGGCGGACGCCGCCGGGAGGCCGGGAGCAGTCGGGCTGCCGAAGCAGGAGCCGCCGAGCGAGCAGCCAGGGCAGTGACGGGCGTGCGTGGAGGAGGAGACGCGCAGTCCCTCAGCGACGCCGCCGTGCGAGCGAGCTCAGATGCGGCCCTTCAGCGCATCGCGATCGAGGACGACGATCCGGCGGCGATCGATCTCGATCACCCCCTTGCGGCGGAGATCGCCGAGGGTGAGCGTGACGGTCTCGCGCGTGGAGCCGATCATGCTCGCCATCTCCTGATGGGTGAATGGCGCGGAGATGAGCACCCCGCGCGGATCGGGGATGCCCCAGCGCGTCGCGGCCTTGAGCAGGAACTCACAGAGGCGGGCCTCCACGTTGCGGAAGAGCATCGAGGCCAGGCGCTCCTCGGTGTCCGTGTGGCGCTCGACCAGCGTGGTCACGATCGCGGCGGCGAAGTTGGCGTCGCTCGCCATCAGGTTGCGCACCGTCGTCAGGGGGATGATGAGCGCCTCGACGTCCTCGGTGGCGATCGCGCTCTCCCGGTGGGCCGTGACGCCCCCGAGCGCGGCCTCGCCGAGCACGTCGCCTGCCCCTCTGTAACCGAGCGACAGGCTGCGCCCGTCGCTCATCCCTCGCACCAGCCGGACCCGGCCGAGGCTGAGCATCGCGAGGGCGGTCGCGGCGTCGCCCTGCGTCACGAGGTGACGCCCTTTCGCGACGCGTTGAATCGTCCCCCCGTCGGCCAGCGCCGCCTGCGTGGCCGGGGATGCCGCATTGCCGATCGCCCCACGCCGGACCACCCGTCGCTTGCGCGAGTCTAGGTCGAGTCCGCCGTCATTCCCGAGTGCGCCAGGCTGGACCCTGACGCTCCGTGCCATCGCATCCTTACCCATCATCATCGCGGCTGCTCCTGCGGTTTGCGGTGTCGCGGTCCTGCTGTTCCCTGAGGGCCCCGCCGGCCGGGGGGCGCCGACTTGTGCCGGAACCTCCCACTTGCGTTGACATCTCGGAGACGCGGCCCGTACCTTTCGGTTTGAGCCGGGCACGCCCCGTGAATGAACCCCTGCACGGGGGAGCCAGTTCGACCGCTCCTCCAGCTACGGACGTTGGATGCGCCTCTTTAGCGGCAAAATTACTCCTCTCACAGAAGAAATCGTCCGCGCGCTCGTGGACAACCGCGACATCGAAGTCGAGTCGAAAAAAGAGGTCGCGCTCGACGTCGAGTCGGTATTCACGAGCTACCTGCACGCCGAGCGGGAAGCGACCGAGCGGGCGAAAGAGATCCTTCAGGCACGCGGGCTGCCCCAGGGCGAGTTCAACCGGGTCAAGCGCCTGGCCGCGGAGCAGAAGGGGATCAAGATCGGCGAGGAAACGATGGATTATCTCCTCGACCAGCTGCTCGAGATGCTGATGCACTCGAACAACGTCGGGGAGGTGTTCGTCGAGGACCACGACCTGCGGCGCCGGATGAGGCCCATCCTGCGGAAGTACCTCGAGATGGACGAGGCGCTCGACACCGAGGTGCGCGGCAAGCTCCGCCACGTGCAGGAAGGCTCCCGCACCTGGGAGGTCGAGTACCAGCGGGTCATGGGCGAGATCCAGCGTCGCAAGGGGCTGCTGTAGCCGCCGGCGTCAGGCGGACGAGCTCTCCACAGGGCGAGCAGGCCGCCCCTGACGTCCGTCGGATCCAGCGAGACCTCGCCCGAACCGCGCCGCGGCGCCCGTTCCACAGGAATGCTTCTGTACGACAGGAGCGCACCGCCTGCGACCATTCCCCGTGTGGAACGTTCCGCCTGCCAGATCGGGCTCCGTCGTGGTACCGGAGGACATCATGAGCTGGATTCCCAAGGTCGAGGCGAAGCGGCACTTCTGTCATAAATGCAAGAACGAGCTCATCTTCGAGGTGAAGCTCCAGCGCGCGGACACCTGCCCCCATTGCGGTGTCGACCTCCACTGCTGCAAGAACTGCGAGAACTGGGACCCGGCCGCGCATAACCAGTGCAAAGAGCACATCGCCGAGTACATCCCGGATCGGGAAAGCGCGAACTATTGTACTTTCTTCACGTTCAAGAACGGCGTACCGGAAGATAACTCGAAGCGCATCGCGGATTCGCGCTCCAAGCTCGACAACCTTTTCAAGAAGAAGTAGGCGCCCGCTGGGGAGCACGCACATGTCCACGCCTCGCTACTTGGTCACCGGCGGTGCCGGGTTCATCGGAAGCAACCTCGTCGCGGCGCTGACCGCCGCCGGGGAGCGGGTCCGCGTCCTCGATAACCTCGCGACGGGCCGGTGGGAGAACCTCGACGGGCTCCCGCACCAGTCGCTGATCGAGCGCATCACCGGGGACATCCGGGAGGCGGCGGCGGTCGCGGCGGCGGCAAAGGGGGTCGAGGTCATCCTCCACCAGGCCGCGCTCGGCTCGGTCCCGCGCAGCGTAGAGACGCCGGTCGAGTCGAACGCCGTCAACGTCGGCGGCACGGTCACGGTGCTCGACGTCGCGCGCCGGCAGGGCGTGCGCCGCGTGATCTTCGCCGCGTCCTCCAGCGCGTACGGCGAGACGCCCGTCCTCCCGAAGCACGAGGGCATGGAGCCGATGCCGCTGTCGCCGTACGCGGTCACGAAGCTCGCCTGCGAGCACTACATGAAGGTCTTCGCGGGCATCTACGGCCTGGAGACGCTGAGCCTGCGCTACTTCAACGTCTTCGGGCCGAACCAGACGCCGGACGGCGCCTACGCCGCGGCGATCCCGCGGTTCGTCGACGCCGCCTTGCAGAACCGGCCGATCCCGATCTTCGGCGACGGGGAGCAGACGCGCGACTTCTGCTTCATCGAGAACACCGTCTCCGCGAACCTGCTCGGCGCGACGTCGCCGAAGAAGTTCAGGGGCGAGATCATCAACATCGCTGGTGGTCGCCGGATCGGGCTGAACGAGCTCTGCAAGGAGATCTCGCGGGCCCTCGGGCGAGACGTCGCCATCGAGCACCTCCCGGCCCGCGCGGGGGACATCCGCCACTCGCTCGCCGACATCTCGCGCGCGTCCGAGCTCATCGGGTACGAGCCCCGCGTGCGCTGGGAGGACGGCATCGCCCCCACCGTCACGTACCTGCGGATGCTCCGTGAGAAGGGCCCCGCGGCCGCGTCGGCCACGGTCACCTGTGGCAAGGTTCCGCTGCCCAAGGCCCAGGCGGCCTCGGACACCGGGCCCCAGGCGAGCTAGGTAGAGCGGGGCGGCTCGTGCGGAGCATGACCGGCTTCGGGCTCGGTGACGCTTCGCTCACCGAGGGGCGCGTGGTCGCCGAGATCCGCTCGGTGAACCAGCGCTTCCTGGATGTGCGCGCGCGGCTCCCGCGCGAGCTCGTCGATCTGACGATGTTCGCCGAGCAGGTGGCGCGCGAGCGGCTGCGCCGGGGCCGCATCGAGATCATCGTGCGCACCGAGGGGGCGGTGCTGGCCCCGAGCACGCTCGATAAGTCGAAGGCGCGCGCGGCGTTCCTCGCGCTCGCCGAGCTCCGCGACGAGCTCACGCCGGGCGCCGACGTGCCGCTCTCGCTGCTCTGCGCCGTGCCGGACCTCTTCGCGCCCGCCGGCGGCCACGAGATCGCCGCCGTCCGCGCCGCGCTCAAGGTCGCGATCGAGCGCGCGATCGACGCGATGGAGGGCATGTGCCACCGCGAGGGCGAGGCGCTCGCCTGCGACATGCGCGGGCGCGTGGCGACGCTCCGCGCGCTCGCCTCGGAGGTCGTAGCGCGCGCCGACGACGCGCGCGAGGCGCTCCGGCGGCGCCTGCGCGAGCGCGTCGAGCGCCTGCTCCAGGGGGTCGAGGCTGGCTTCGAGGCGACGCGGATGGAGGCGGAGGTGATGTTGCTCGCCGAGCGCAGCGACATCACCGAGGAGGTCACCCGCCTCCGGAGCCACCTCGACCAGTTCGGCGGCGCGCTCGCGGCGCCGGGCGGCGACCCCTGCGGAAGGAGGCTCGACTTCCTGCTTCAGGAGATGGTACGCGAGGCGAACACGCTGGGCTCCAAGGCGCAGGACGCCGCCATCTCCCATCACGTCGTGGCGATGAAGGTGGAGCTCGAACGCCTGCGGGAGCAGGTCCAGAACATCGAGTGACAGGAGAGCATGTCGACCGAAGCACTGAGTGACGACTTCCTCCTCCTCATCGTGTCGTCCCCGTCCGGCGCCGGGAAGACGACGCTCTGCGGGAGGCTGCGCAGCGAGTTCCCCGACCTGCGCTTCTCGGTCTCTCACACGACGCGGCGCCCGCGCCCGAACGAGGTCGACGGCCGCGAGTACCATTTCGTCGACCCGAGCACGTTCGAGCAGATGATCCGCATCGGCGCGTTCGCCGAGTGGGCCCGCGTGCACGATCACCTCTACGGGACGAGCCTGAAGGAGATCGAGATCGCCCGCGCCACGGCGCGCGGCGTCCTCTTCGACATCGACCACCAGGGCGCGAGGCAGATCAAGGCGAGCCTGCCCGAGGCGGTCGCCGTGTTCATCCTGCCCCCGTCGCTCGCCGAGCTCGAGCGGCGCCTGCGCGGCCGCGGCACCGAGGACGAGCAGACGACGCTCCGGCGCCTCCGCAACGCGAAGGGGGAGATCGAGCACTACGGCTTCTTCGACTACGTGATCGTGAACGACGAGATCAACCGCGCGTACGAGCAGCTGAGGTCGCTCGTCTTCGCCGAGCGGTGCCGCCGCCAGCGGCGCGCGTCGCTCTGCGAGCGGTTGCTCGCAGAGAGGAGGTTCGAGCGATGAGCACCAGCGCGACGCACGACGTGCTCGCCGTCATCGGCGGCAGCGGGCTCTACGAGATGGGGTGGCTGGAGGACGTCGAGGAGGTCTCGGTGTCCACGCCCTTCGGTCTGCCGAGCGACGTCGTGCTCCGCGGCCAGGTCAAGGGCGGCGACGCGACCGTCCTCTTCCTGCCGCGCCACGGGCGCGGACACCGCTTCTCCCCTTCGACGATCAACTACCGCGCGAACATCTGCGCGCTGAAGATGCTCGGCGCAACGCACGTGCTCAGCGTGAGCGCCGTCGGCTCGCTGCGCGAGGAGATCGAGCCCGGTGACCTCGTCGTCGTCGACCAGTTCATCGATTTCACGAAGCGCCGGGCCTCGACGTTCTTCGACGACGGCGTGGTCGCCCACGTGCCGTTCGCCGATCCGGTGTGCCCGTTCATGGCGAGCGCCGTCCACGACGCCGCGCGCTCCACCGCCGCGCGCGTCCACCGCGGCGGCACCTACGTCTGCATCGAGGGCCCGCAGTTCTCGACGCGGGCCGAGAGCCACATGTTCCGGTCCTTCGGCGCGCACGTCATCGGGATGACCAACCTGCCCGAGGCGAAGCTCGCGCGCGAGGCGGAGCTCCCCTACGCCACGCTCGCGCTCACGACCGACTTCGACTGCTGGCGCGTGACCGAGGAGGCGGTGAGCGTCGAGGCGGTCATCGCCGTGTTGAACCGCAACATCGTGCACGCGCGGGACGTCGCGAAGGCCCTCGCCCACAGCCTCCCCGACGTGTCGCAGAGCCCGGCCCGCCACGTGCTGCAGAAATCCATCATGACCTCGGCCGGCGCGACCTCGCCCGACGCACAGGCGCGGCTCGAGTGGCTCATCGGCCCTCGGCAGAAGGCGGAGTGAGCGTGCTCCCCGGCGAAGGCTGTCGCCGCGCCCTCTCCGCGGCAGCGAGCAGCGGGCCGGCATCGTCTCGCCCGGCCACACGGGCGCGGCGACGGTGTCGCTGAAACGAACCGCGCAGCTAGCGGCTGCGCGCCAACCTGACTAAGAGGCTTCTGTGACGACCTCCTCCGCGATCCTCATCATTGGCTCGATGGCCTTCGACGACCTCGAGCTCCCCTCCGGCAGCGCAAGGAACGTCGTGGGTGGCTCGGCCACCTACTCGTCGTTCGCCGCGTCGTGCTTCGCTCCGGTGCGTACGGTCGCCGTGGTCGGCGACGACTTCCCCGAGGAGACGCTCGCGGCGATGCGCGCCCGGGGCATCGCCGTCGAGGGCGTCGAGCGCGCTGCGGGGAAGACGTTCCGCTGGGCCGGGCGCTACGACGTCGATCTCATCCATCGCACGACGCTCGACACGCAGCTCAACGTGTTCGCGTCGTTCGCGCCGAAGCTGCCGGAGGCCTACCGCGACACGCCCTTCGTCCTGCTCGGCAACATTCACCCCGCGCTCCAGCTCGACGTGCTCGAGCAGGTCCGCTCGCCGCGCTTCGTCCTCGCTGACACCATGAATTTCTGGATCGAGGGGGAGCCGAAGGCGGTCGCGGCGATGCTGCGCCGCATCGACACGCTCGTGGTCAACGACGAGGAAGCGCGCCAGCTCTCGGGCAAGTACAACATCCGGCGCGCCGCGAAGGAGATCCTGTCCCGCGGTCCGCGCCGGCTGATCATCAAGCGCGGCGAACATGGCGCGCTGCTCTTCGACGAGGACGGCGTGTTCGCGGCGCCCGGCTTCCCGCTGGAGGACGTTGTCGATCCGACGGGGGCCGGCGACGCCTTCGCAGGCGGGCTCATCGGTTACCTCGCTTGCCAGCCGGAGATCACGCCGCTCGCGCTCCGACGCGGCATGCTCCACGCGACGGCGACGGCCTCGTTCTGCGTCGAGGCGGTGGGCACGCAGCGGATCGCGACGGTGGCGCGCGCCGACATCACGGCGCGCCTGATCGAGATCCGGGCGCTCTACGAGTTCGGCGCGAGCACCATGTGAACCCCCCCGGGGGTGGACCCGCGCGAGGGTCTTCCGTGGGCGGTCGCTGTTCACCTTCCGGCGCATAGCCGTGCTAGATGACCGTCAAAGTGAACATGAACCTCACCACCCGTACATTCGCAGGCATCGTCTTGCTCGCCCCCCTCGTCTTCGGCTGCGCGGCCCGCTCCGCGCCGTTCGACGAGATGGACAAGGCGCAGATCACGGTGCTCCGCCTCCAGGGGCAGGAGCTGGCCCCCACGCCCACGACGACCCAGGCCCCCACCCTCATTCCGGGGATCCCGCCCGAGCTCCAGCAGATGGGCCAGGCCGCTCTCCAGGGGCTGCAGCAGGCGCTCCCCGGCCTGATCCCGCCCAACCTCATCCCTGGTCAGACGGCGAGCACACCGGTGCTCCCCGCTCAGCCCCGCTTCAAAAACTTCGTCATCCTCCAGCAGCGTCAGCTCACGACCGGCGACAGCGATGAGGAGCTCAAGGACCAGATCCTCGACATCTTCGGCGATGAGGGCAGCTTCACCGCGGACCGCGGCAACTGCTTCTACCCGGGCCTGGGCATTTCCATGATTCGGCCGAACAACCCCACGCCGGTCGACCTGCTCATCTCCTTCTCGTGCAATCAGGCCATGGGCGACGGCTTCGTTTGGCCCCATCAGGGAGTCAACGGCTTCACGGCCGAGACCCACCAGAAGCTCAGCGAGATCTACCAGCAGCTGTGGGGACAGTCGGTCCCGCCCGGCGCGTGATCTCACGGCGCGGCGAGGACACCTCCCGAGCCGCACTCACGTAAGCAGCGCCACAGAGCGCGCCTACAGGGCCCGGATGCTAGACTTGATCGAGCTCTCCGATGCCCCGGCATTTCGGCCAGGAGCGCGCCGCGGCGTCATGATCCCCCAACCGCAGCTGTTGCCGGGAAAGGAGCTCGGGCATGACGAGCTCCTCCTGCCCATCGCGCCGGGGGGAATGCGCAAACCAACCCCGGGCAAGCCTCCCTCGACGCTGTGGGTGCCGACCGTGACCACTCCCGGGTTCTGAGCGGCCGCAGGACGCGGCAGCTCCGCGACGCGCTCCTCCTGGCAGCGAGCCTGGGCGTCATGGGCAGCGTCCTGCTGTTGCGCCGGAGCCGGGAGCCCAGCGCCTCGCCTGCCCCGGCGCCGTCGAGCGCGTCCGCGGAGCCGTCGCCGCTGCCCAGGGGTGGCGAGCCCGAGCGCATGGCGCTCGACGAGCGCGAAGCGCAGGCGGGGTGCGACTTCGCCGACCACGGCTTCGGCGGCTACGAGCGCTGGCGCCCCCTCCCGGTAGGCAGGCTCCTCGTCCCGCCGGCACGCGCGATCTCGACGGACGGCGGCTACGATCTGCTCGTCCATTTTCACGGCGCCGAGGCGATCCGAAAGGTGCTGGCTCCCAGGGACCTGGAGCTCGTCATCGCCGGGGTCGATCTGGGGACCCGATCGAGCGCCTACGCGCGCGCCCTCGAAGGCGGCGGCTGGGACGCGCTGCTCCAGGCCATCGACCGCGAGGTCGGAGCTGCGGCCGGGATCGCGGGCGCGCGAGCACGCCGCCTGGTGCTGTCGTCCTGGAGCGCCGGGTCGGGCGCGATCGGCAGGGTCGTCGAGCGCGGGAGCCGCCACGTCGACGCCTTGATCCTGCTCGACTCCCTCTATGGCTCCTACATGCCTGGGCAGACGTCGCTCGTGCAGGGCCAGCTTGCCCCTTACGTGGCCCTGGCGAACGCCGCCGCGCGCGGCGCGCCCGTCTTCTACCTGACGCACACCGAGACCCCGACGAGCGGCTACGCGTCCACGAAAGAGGTGGCCACCTTCCTGCTGCGCGAGCTCGGAGCGAGCCCCATCGCGGTGACCTCCAGCGGCGACGGCGCGCCGCCCGGAGCCCCGGGCCTCGGCGACGACGAGGCGGGAGACGCGCTGCGGCTCACCCGGATGTACGACGGCGGCAGCCTCTACGTGCGCGGATACGCCGGAGCGGGCCCCGGCGGACACTGCGCGCAGCTGCGGCTGCTCCCCGCGATCCTGGCGGAGCACGTGCTCCCCGCGCTCGGCCGTTGAGGCGCCGCTGCTCCGAGGGGACGCGCGGCGTCCTCTCCGGCGAGGCGCCGGGGGCGCCGGCGACGCCCCCCGCGCCCGGGGAGGCGGCGGCGGGCCGGGGTGGCCGCGGGCGCCGCGGCGCAGGTCGAGTTGGCGAACAACCCGCGCCGCGGGGGGG
>JAICEP010000010.1 GCA_025924095.1 Sorangium sp. | reverse complement strand
GGCGCGCCGGTCATCCACAAGATGGAGTTCTCCGCCTGCGATGCGCTCGATTTCGAGCGCGCCTTCAACGAGCGCGCGCCCCGCGCCGCCATCGTCGTCGGCATGGAGGCGCACGTCTGCGTCTTCCAGACCGTGCGCGAGCTCGCCGCGCGCGGCGTCGCGGTCCACGTGCCGCTCGACGGCGTCGCCTCACGCCGCGACGACCACCGGCTCGCCGGCCTCGACCTCTGCCGCGCCGCAGGCGCCACAATCACCACCGCCGAGACCGTCGTCTTCGACTGGCTCAGGGTCGCCGGAACGGACGACTTCAAGCACCTGTCGAAGCTCATCCGCTGAGAACCCTGCGATCTCTGCCGGGCGCCGCGGCGACGAGGTCGCCGTGTCAGTTTGTCAGCCGCCGGCTCGGACGTTGTCAGACCCGTGCTCATCTGGACACGCCGGCGCCGCCTGTGACATGGTGACGCATGGCTGACGATCTGGCACAAGTCGGAGCCCCCCCGAGCGCGCCGCCGCCCGCCGGCGCCGCGCCGCCGCCCGGCGCGCCGACGGTCCTCGTGGTCGACGACGAGCCGTCGAACGTCGCCTCCATCGAGAAGATCTTCCAGCGCGACGGCATGCGCGTCATCACGGCGGACAGCGCGAAGGCGGCGCTCGAGATCGTGCGCAGCCGCCGCGTCGAGGTCGTCCTCACCGACCTCATGATGCCCGGGGTCAGCGGGCTCGAGCTGCTCCGCGCGCTGAAGCAGCTCGCGCCCGACACCGAGGTCGTGATGATGACCGCGTACGGCACCGTCGAGACCGCGGTCCAGGCCATGCGCGAGGGCGCTTACGACTTCGTGGAGAAGCCGCTCAAGCGGATGACGATCATCAAGAGCGTCCGCAAGGCCGCCGAGCGCCAGTCGCTCGTCGCCGAGAACCGCTCGCTGCGGCAGGAGATCAAGCTGCTGATGAAGCGCGAGATCGTCGGCTCGAGCCCGACGCTCCGCCGCGTGCTCGACATCGCGACCCAGGCGGCGCCCTCGAGCGCCACGGTGCTCGTGCTCGGCGAGAGCGGCACCGGCAAGGAGCTGCTCGCGCGCTTCATCCACGAGCGCAGCGCGCGGTCGCGGGGGCCGTTCGTCGCGGTCAACTGCGCGGCCATCCCGGAGACCATCCTCGAGGCCGAGCTCTTCGGCCACGAGCGCGGCGCGTTCACCGGCGCCCTCGCGAAGCGCGACGGCCGCTTCGCCAAGGCCGCCGGCGGCACGCTGTTCCTCGACGAGATCGGCGAGCTCTCGCCGGCGGTGCAGGTGAAGCTCCTCCGCGTGCTGCAGGAGGGCGAGTACGAGCCCGTCGGCGGCGACACGGTCCGCGCCGACGTGCGCGTCGTCGCGGCCACCAACAAGGACCTCCGCGCCGAGGTCGCCGCGGGCCGCTTCCGCGAGGACCTGTTCTACCGGCTCAACGTGATCGCGATCACGGCGCCCCCGCTCCGGACCCGGCGCGAGGACATCCCGCTCCTCGTCGACCACTTCCTCGGCGTCTACTGCTCGAAGAACAACCGCCCCCGCCTGGAGGCGCCGCGCGACGTGCTCGCGCGCCTGACCGACTACACGTGGCCGGGCAACGTCCGCGAGCTCGAGAACGTGATGGAGCGCGCCGTGGTGCTCTGCCGCGCCGACCAGCTCTCGGTCGACGACCTGCCCGACTTCATCCGCGAGGCCGCCCCCGCCGAGCCGAGCTCGCTCACGTTCTCGGTCGGCACGCCCCTCGACGAGGTCGAGCGCAGGCTCATCCGCGAGACGCTCCGGCACGCCCGCGGGGACAAGTCCGTGGCCGCGCAGCTGCTCGGCATCTCCACCCGCACGATCTACCGAAAGCTCGGCGAGCTGGAGTGACCCCGCGCGCGCCGTCCGGCGGACCGGGCGCGCTCCGGCGCGCCGGCACCCCCCGTGAAAATCCATTTGTCACTTTGGCAGAGGGGGCTATCCCGCGCGCCTCGGGTGCGTCACCTTGGCGGGGCAGCCCCCGAATTTTCGTGAAAAGCCGGGGGAACTGCCAGCGATTGACCCCTGGCATGGAACCCGCTTAGAGGAGCATGGGCGCATGGGCATCGACGCGATCCTGAAGCGGTATTTTCCCTGGCTCTTGGGCGCGCTGATCGCGCTTGCCGCCTATTTCCAGGCGTCGGGCATGGGTCAGCTCGTGGCCTCGAGCGTCGCGGTCGACGCGCCGCCGGCGCCGGTCAGCCCGCCGCCGCGGTCGCCGACGTTCGGGTCGACCGCGAACACGGACCACGCGACGCACGCCGGGCCGATCCTCTCGCGCAACCCATTCGACTCGGTGACCGGGCCGCTCGATGGCAAGCCGGTCGAGCTCCCGAGCGTCCAGCAGGAGATGAACAACAAGGACCCGTACGCGGACCCGTCGTGCGACGGCGCCCGCGTCCTGCTCATCACGCAGGCCGACGATCCCGAGTGGTCGTTCGCGGCCATGGCCGGCTCGGACGGCAAGGCGATCTTGCGGCGGCAAGGGGATGAGATCAGCGGGCAGACCGTTTACTACGTGGGGTGGGACCGGGTCTGGCTGACCTCCGGCAGCTCGCGGTGCCAGTCCATCGTGGGCGGCAACAACGCCGGCGCGCGCACCGCCGCGGCGCCGGCGTCCACGCCCGCGCCGACGACCACGACGTCGAAGGCGACCGCCCGCGGCGGCAAGAAGGTCCCGCCCGAGATCGCCTCGAAGATCCAGCGGGTGAGCGAGACGGAGTTCAACGTGGA
Organism: Sorangium sp.; assembly: GCA_025924095.1. Classification (GTDB taxonomy): domain Bacteria; phylum Myxococcota_A; class Polyangia; order Polyangiales; family Polyangiaceae; genus Sorangium. The sequence goes on along the minus strand of JAICEP010000010.1, from coordinate 22,152 downwards.
GCGCAGCGCCGTCGACCAGATCCTCGAGAACCAGGGCGAGCTGATGCGCTCTGCGCGCATCGTCCCCGAAAAGGAGGGCGACAAGGTGGTCGGCATCCGTCTCTTCGGGATTCGACCGGACTCGCTGCTCGGGACGCTCGGGCTGGAGAACGGAGATCGGCTGTCCAGCATCAACGGGTTTGAGATGAGCGATCCGCAGAAGGCCCTCGAGGCCTATGCGCGGCTCCGGACGGCGGACCGGCTCACGGTGAGCGTCAACCGCAAGGGCAAGCCGATGAACATCGACTTCAACATCAAATGAGCGCTGCGGACTGAATTCCAGGGACGAAAGCAGGGTAGTGGCATGGCGCGATGGATAGGTAGATTGAACGAGGGGAGCCTGCTCCGGCGAACGCTGGTCGTTATCGGCACGTTCGTCCTCGGCTCACTCACGTTCGTCGGGGTCATGAGCCTGGTCCTCGTGTCGGTCGCCAAGGCCGTCCTGCCGCCCCACGGCGCCGAAGGATCCGCGTCGGACGCGGCGGAAGAAGCCGAGGGCGAGGCCACCACCGGGACGAACAAGAGCGCCCTGGGCAGGACATCCCGCTCGAAGCGGCCGCGGCCCCCCTCGCCGGCCGAGCGCGAAAGCGCGCCGAACGCCGACTGAGCGGCGCCGCCCCCCCCAACCCAACCTCACGCAGAGAATATCGAGCCGACTGATGGTGATGACGACCCTCGAGCGATCCTGCTGCCTCCAGAGGAGGCTCCTCGCCGCGCCGGTGGCGGCGCTCGTGCTCGCCGCGGCGGCCTCGCCGGCCGCAGCGCAGCCCGCGAATCGCAGCACCCCCGAGCTGCGGACCCCTCGCCAGGGCGCGCCGGCGCCCGGCCGCCCCGGGGCCCCCTCGACAGCGCCGGGCGCGGGCGCGCCGGGCGCGGGCGCTCCCGCTGCAGGCGCGCCGGGGGCGGCGGGCGCCGCAGGAGAACCGGGGGACGACCCGCTCGCCGGGGTCAAGCAAGGGGTCCAGGAGATCGAGTTCAAGCCGAAGCCCGGCGGCTACAAGGTCAGCTTCAACCTCGACGAGGCCGACCTGCCCGAGCTGGTGAAGGCGATCAGCAACATCACCGGGCGCAGGTTCATCTACGGCGGCAAGCTCCGGCAGATCAAGGCCACGGTGTACGCGCCGGAGAAGGTGACCGTCGCCGAGGCGTACAGCGCGTTCCTGTCGATCCTCGCCTCGAACGACCTCACCGTCATCCCCCACGGCCGCTTCCTCAAGATCGTGGAGACGCCCGGCGCGGTCTCGGAGACGACCCCCGTGTTCGGCACCGCCGCGCCCGTGCCCGCGGAGGACCGGTTCGTCACCCGCCTGTACCGGCTGTCCCATATCGACGCCAACGACGCGGGCGGCGTCCTGACCAAGTTCAAATCGAAGGACGGCGACGTCACCGTCTACCCGCCCGGCAACCTGCTCATCATCACGGACACCGGGTCGAACATCCAGCGCATGCTCCGGATCGTCGAGGAGATCGACGTCGGCGGCGCCGGCGACCAGCTGTGGGTGCAGCCGGTTCACTATGGCTCCGCCGCGGAGGTCGCGACGAAGCTGAACGAGATCGTGGACCCGAGGGCGGGCGGCGGCGGCGGCGGCAGGGCCGGCAGGGGCGCCCCCCCCGGCGCCGGCGGCACCGGCGCGCGCATCATCGCGGACGACAGGACCAACTCGCTCATCATCACCGCCTCCGAGCCGGACTACCTGCGCGTCCTCGGCATCCTGAAGCGCCTCGACGTGCCGCAGTCGGGGGAGGGGCAGGTCCACGTGCTCTCGCTCCAGCACGCCGGCTGCAAGGAGCTGTCGGCGACGCTGAACCAGGTCCTCGGCGGCAGCGGGGGCGGCGGCGGCGCCGCCGTGGGCGGCAGGGCGGCCGCGCGCAACGCGCCTGCGGTGCCCGGCTCGACCGACGACATCTTCGAGGGCCAGGTCAAGGTCACCTGCGACGAGGCGAGCAACAAGCTCCTCATCACCTCGTCGCCCCACGATTACGCCCAGCTGCGCACCGTGATCGACCAGCTCGACGAGCCGCGACGGCAGGTGTTCATCGAGGCCGTGATCATGGACGTGGACGTCAAGCGCTCGCTCGATTTCGGCATCGGCTACCACGCCGGCGCGCCCTTCACCGGCCAGGCCGAGGACGACAGCGTGGTCTACGGCGGCAACAACATCGTCCCCTCGGTCGGCGGCCTGCCGACGCAGCTCGGCGCGCTCGCGCTGGGCGTCCGGGGCCCCGAGATCCAGGGCACGAGCAACATCCTCGGGACGGGCATCTCGATCCCGGCGTTCGGCGTCGTCCTCCACGCGCTGGCCCAGGACGGCGACTCCAACATCCTCGCGACGCCGCACATCCTCGCGACCGACAACGTGCCGGCCGAGATCTCGATCGGCCAGAACATCCCGCTGCAGACCAACGTGGGCGGCGGCGGGCTCGGCCAGCTCGCGAACCTCGCGGGCGGCGCGGGCGGCGCGGCGGGGCTCGGCGGCCTCGGCGGCCTGCTCGGCGGGCTCGGCGGGCTCGGCGGCACGGCCGCGCGCCAGGACGTCGGCACGAAGATCAAGGTCATCCCCCACGTCAACGACTCGGACCAGGTGCGGCTGGAGCTCACGGAGGAGATCTCGGACGCCGGCGCCCCCCTGGGCGCGCTCGGCGCGATCCCCATCAACAAGCGCACCGCGAGCACGACCCTCGTCGTCAGGGATCAGCAGACCGTGGTGATCGGCGGCCTGGTGCGCGACGCCCAGACCAGCCAGGAGACCAAGATCCCGGTGCTGGGCGACATCCCGGTGCTCGGATTCCTGTTCCGGCAGCGGGTCAAGACCATGACCAAGGCGAACCTCCTCCTCGTGCTGACGCCCTACGTCATCCGCGACCAGGAGGACCTCCGGGCCATCTTCGAGCGCAAGATGCAGGAGCGACAGGAGTTCATCGATCGCTACTTCGTCTTCAGCGACAGCGCCGCCTGGGAGCCGCCGCGCGACTTCAGCCGGGCGAACGGGCTCGTCGAGGATATCCGTCAGTCGATCCTGACCGAGGAGGAGCGGGCGCGCCTCGAGGAGGAGGCGCGGCCGAGGGGGCCGCAGGAGCACGCGCCCGTGGAGCCGGTCGGGCTGCCGACGTTCGGAGGCAAGGCCGGCGCCGCCGGCGGGCCGATGGCGCCTGGTATGGTCGACATGGAGGGCGACGTGCCCCCGCCCCCGCCGCCGAACGGGGCGGCGCCGCCGGCGCGCCCGCGGCGACCGATCGGCGGACGGCAGATGGAGCGCGTCGAATGAGCTTGCAGCAGCAGCAGCAGTACCTCGGCGAGATCCTTGTCCGGCGGGGCGTCGTCCCCGCGGAGCGGCTCGCGCCGCTCTACGACACCGTCCGCGAGCGCGGACAGCTGCTCGCGGACCTCATCGTCTCCTCCAACATCGCCGACGAGGCGAGCATCGCGAAGGCGCTCGCCGAGGAGTGCGAGGTCGGCCTCCTCCCGCGCATCGACATCGACGCGGTGTCGCTCGAGCTCGCGAGCCGGGTGCCGATCACCTACGCCAAGCAGCACAAGATCCTGCCGCTCGCCGAGCAGGACGGGGTCGTCTACTGCGCGGTCGCCGACCCCCTCGACACGACCGCAATCGACGACGTGCGGGCGCTGTTCGGCAAGCCGGTCGAGATCGCGGTCGCCACGAGCGACGCGGTGCTGAACGCGATCAACCGCATCTGGGAGCGCAAGGAGGACGGCGGCGCGAAGCTCGAGGGCGACACGGCGCTCGAGGAGGACAACCTCGTCGACATCATCGACTCGGACGACGACGCCCCGATCATCGCCTGGGTCAACGGCCTCTTCGCGCAGGCGGTCCGCGAGCGGGCGAGCGACATCCACATCGAGCCCGAGGAGCGCGACGTCGTCGTCCGATACCGGATCGACGGCGAGCTCTACATCGCGAAGCGCGCCTCGAAGCAGTTCATGGCGCCGATCATCGCCCGCGTGAAGATCATGGCGTCGCTCAACATCGCCGAGAAGCGGCTGCCCCAGGACGGCCGCATCACCCTGAAGATCGCGGGCAACAGCGTCGACATCCGCGTCTCGACGGTGCCGACGAGCCGCGGCTTCGAGCGGATCGTGATGCGCATCCTGCACAAGGCGTCGGTCCTGCTCGGGCTCGACGACCTCGGCTTCGCGCCGCGCGAGTACGCCATCATGGACGGGCTCATCCAGCGGCCGGACGGCATCATCCTCGTCACCGGCCCGACCGGCAGCGGCAAGACGACGACGCTCTACGCCTGCCTCAACCGGATCAACGAGCCGAGCCGGAACATCCTCACCGCCGAGGACCCGGTCGAGTACGAGATCGGCGGCATCCACCAGATCCACGTCCACCCCGGCATCGGGCTCACCTTCGCCTCGGCGCTCCGCGCGTTCCTCCGCCAGGATCCGGACGTGATCATGGTCGGCGAGATCCGCGACAAGGAGACCGCCGAGATCGCCATCCACGCGTCGCTGACCGGCCACCTCGTGCTCTCGACCATCCACACGAACGACGCGGCCGGCGCCGTGACGCGCCTCGTCGAGATGGAGATCGAGCCGTTCCTCGTGCGGAGCAGCGTGATCGGCATCCTCGCCCAGCGCCTCGTGCGCCTGCTCTGCCCGGCGTGCAAGGTCGCCTACCACCCCTCGGACTACGAGCTCCAGCAGCTCGGCCTCGACCAGGACCGGATCGCCTGGAAGGTGCGGCGCAAGGTCTCGAACCGCTACAGCGTGCACGGGCAGAAATATGACTACATCGGGCAGGACCTCGACCGGGCCGTGTTCTACAAGCCCGGGGGCTGCGACGCCTGCAACCAGAAGGGCTTCGTCGGCCGGCGGGGCATCTACGAGCTGATGGTCATCGACGACGCCGTGGGTCCGCTCATCCTGAAGAGCGCAGACGCGCAGTCCATCAAGCGGGTCGCCATCTCCCAGGGGATGGATACGCTCCGCGACGACGGGGCGCGCAAGGTGCTCAAGGGCATCACCACCGTCGAGGAGGTCCTCGCGGCGACGCAGGAAGACGTCATCGTCGACGAGTAGGGAAGGCCGTGGCGGTATTCGAATACAAAGGCATCCTCGTCGGCACCGGCAAGCCGGTCAAAGGGGTCCGTGACGCGGAGAACGCGAAGGCCCTCCGGGTCGCCCTGCGCAAGGACGGCATCATGCTCACCGGCGCGACCGAGGAGCGGGCCGCGAAGGCGAAGGCGAAGCGCGATCTCAAGCTCTTCGCCTTCGCGGGCCGCCCCTCGACGTCCGAGGTCGCCATGATGACCCGCCAGCTCGCGACGCTCATCGGCGCCGGCATCCCCCTCTTCGAGTCGCTCAACGCGCTCATCGAGCAGGTCGAGAAGGAGTCCCTGAAGCGGGCCCTCACGCAGGTGCGCGAGCAGGTGCGCGAGGGCACGAGCTTCGCGAAGGCGCTGGAGGGGCACCCCACGGTCTTCCCGCCGCTCTACGTCAGCATGGTGCGCGCCGGCGAGGCGTCCGGCACGCTCGAGGGCGTGCTGCTCCGCCTCACGGTCTTCATGGAGAACCAGGCGAAGCTCGTGGGCAAGGTGACCGCGGCCCTCGCCTACCCGGCGCTCATGGCGATCATCGGCATGGGGCTCATCTCGGTCCTCATGATCGCGGTCGTGCCGAACGTGAAGGACATCTTCGCGTCGATGGACCAGACGCTGCCCTGGTACACCTCGGCGCTCATCGGCACGTCGGCGTTCGCCTCGAGCTACTGGTGGCTCGTGCTGATCGTGATGGTCTCCGCGGTGTACGGGTTCCGCCGCTGGCTGCGCACGCCGAAGGGGCGCCTCAAGTGGGACACGTTCGTGCTCAGCGCGCCCATCTTCGGCAAGCTCATCCAGATGCTGTCCATCGCGCGCTTCGCGCGGACCCTCGCGACCCTGCTCTCGTCGGGCGTCGCGCTCCTCAGCGCGATGGACATCGTGCGGAGCGTGCTCGGCAACGCCGCCCTGGAGAAGGTCATCGCCGACGCGATCAGCTCGATCCGCGAGGGCCAGAGCATCGCCGATCCGCTGAAGCGCAGCGGCCGCTTCCCGCCGATCGTCATCCACATGATCGCCATCGGCGAGAGGAGCGGGCAGCTCGAGGCGATGCTGGAGAACGTCGCCAACGCCTACGACTCCGAGGTCGAGACCCGCGTCCAGGTGCTCACGAGCCTGCTCGAGCCGCTCATGATCGTCATCATGGGCGGCACGGTCGCGTTCATCGCGATATCCATCCTCATGCCGCTCATGCAGATGTCGAACTTCGTCGGGTAGAGGGCTTCATGGGGCGCCGGCGACACCGAGAGAGCACGATTTTCTTCCCGTGGGAGCGCGGCGGCGGGCTCTTCCGGCGGAGCGGCGTGGCGCGCGCGCGGCCGTTCGCCGCCGGCCTGGGGATGGTGCTCCTGCTCCTGCTCCTCGGCGCGCGCGAGCGGCGGCTCGTGGGAATTCGCTCGACGCGCGCCACGTTGTCTGTCGTCCACGGGGCGATCACGCTGTACCGCGCCGACCACGAGCGGCGGTGCCCGGCTTCGCTGGAAGAGCTGAAGCGCGAGGGATACCTCGCGATCGATCTGGTCGACGCCTGGGGGAGGCCGCTCCGGCTCACCTGCCCTGGCAGGACGGACGCGGAGGGATACGATCTGATGAGCGACGGTCCGGACGGCGAAATCGGCGGCCTTGACAGGGTGGAGTGAGGGACATGGAGACGAACAGGGCAATGAGGATTCGAAGGTTGGGCCGGAGGCTCTCGCGGGGCGTGACCCTGGTCGAGGTGCTGATCGTGGTGACGATCATGGCGATCATCGCCGGCGGCGCCACGCTCGTGCTGTGGCCGAAGCTCGAGGCCGCGAAGGTCAGGAGCGCCTACACCGGCACGTCGGTCATCAAGACGGCGGCGGATCAGTACCAGAACCTCGGCGCGGGCGGCGAGGGCTGCCCGACCATGCAAGCGCTCGTGAGCGCGAAGCAGATCGACGCCAACAAGACGGACGACCCCTGGGGGCAGCCGTACCGGATCAAGTGCGAAGAGGGCGATATCCGCGTCTACTCGATTGGCAAGGACAAGAAAGAGAGCACCCCGGACGACATCCGGGACAACATGAGACAGTCCGAGATCAGCAAGATCGCGGAGATGTGACGCCGACGCGGAGGGAGCGCTCATGACACGCCGCCTGCGCACGAGGGGAGTCACGCTTGTCGAGGTGCTGATCACCGTCACGGTGATCGCGCTCATCAGCGGCTCGGTGATCCTCGGCATGGGCGCGGTCACGAGCGCCCGGCTGAAGCGGAGCGCGGCGCTTGCCGCGGGCGCCGTCCGGGTCGCCTACGCCCACGCGAACGCGAAGTCGAAGCCGATGCGCCTGGTCTTCGATTTCGAGGAGCGGATGATCGTGCTCGAGGAGTCCACGGGCGAGCTCCTCGTCGAGAGGAACGACCGGACCGGCGGCGCCGCCGCGGCCACGGAGGCCGAGCGGGCGGCGGTGGCCGAGACCGAGGCGATCCTGAAGGGGCCGCGCGCGCCGCGGCCGTCGTTCGAGCCGACGAAGGCGTTCGGCTTCGACCCCACGAGCGACAAGCCCGGCAAGGAGCTGTCGAGCGGCGTCCGCTTCCTCCAGGTGGAGACAGGGCACCAGGACGAGCCCGTGACGGAGGGGCGCGCCTACCTGTACTTCTGGCCGGGCGGCCAGACCGAGCGCGCGGCCGTCCAGCTCTCGCTCGGCGGCCAGGAGACCGAGGACGCCGTGATGACGCTGCTCGTCTCGCCGCTCACCGGCAAGACCGAGATCAGGCGAGGCAAGGTGAGCATGCCGAGGCCGCGCGACGACGCCGAGGAGTCGGAGCGCGAGGACACGGGGTTCTGATGCGCGCCCGCGGCTTCACCTTGCTCGAGATCATGGTGGCGGTGGCCATCCTCGGCCTCGGGCTCACCGCGATCCTCTCCGCCCAGGCCGGCGCCTTCTCGGCGGCGGCGCACGCGCGGAACATCAGCCTCGCGAACGGGCTCGCGCGCTGCAAGATGACCGAGATCGAGGAGCGGCTCGCCAAGGACGGCCTGCCGGCGCTCGACGAGGCCGACAACGGGCCGTGCTGCGAGGGCGACGAGTCGACCTTCATCAAGTGCTCCTGGCGCATCGACAAGCCGGAGATGCCCGAGCCCAACTACGGCGAGCTGGATCTCGATACGAACCTCGAGGGGCTCGGCGAGCTCACCAAGCCGCCCGAGTCGAGCGGCTCCGCCGCCCCGAGCGGCAGCCTCGACGATCTCGCGCAGTCGCTTGTCGGCGCGCCGGGCGGCGAAGGGAGCGGCGAGTCCGCCGGCGGGATCGCGGGGCTCCTGCAGCCGTTCGTGGACATGCTCGCGCCGACGCTCCAGCCGATCTTCGAGGCGAGCGCGCGGCGGGTGACGGTCAGGCTGACCTGGCAGCAAGGGTCGCAGGAGCACGCGCTCGAGCTCGTGCAGTGGGTCACGGTGCCCCAGATGGGCCAGCCCGATGAGACAGGCGCGGGCGGCGCGGGCGAGGGAGGAGGGAGCTGACCATGACGGCGCGAAGGGCGAGCTCTCTCCGCAGGCGCCGCGGCCGTTCGGGCGGGGTGACCCTCCTCGAGGTCCTCGTCTCGATCTCCATCCTGGCGCTCATCGGGACGCTCATCTACGGCGCGTTCGACGGCATGAGCCGGTCGCGCGCGGGCATCTCGCGCATCAGCGACCGCTACCACCAGGGCCGCGGCGCGATCGCCCGCATCTCGCGCGAGCTCCAGGCGGCCTTCCTGTCCCGGCACCAGCCGGCCGACAAGAACATCGCGGTGCGGCTCACGGCCTTCGCCGGGCAGGACTCGTCGCCCGCCGACCGCGTCGATTTCACCGCGTTCGCGCACCGGAGGCTCGTCAGGAACACGCACGAGTCGGACCAGTGCGAGGTGGGCTATTTCGGCTCGCGCGACCCCGATCGCGACAAGCTCGATCTCGTGCGGAGGGAGGCGAAGGTCATCGACCTCGAGCCGACGAGGGGAGGCGTCGTCAACGTGCTCGCCGAGGACATCGAGAGCTTCAATGTCCAGTACCTCGATCCCGTCACCGGGGAGTGGGTCGACTCGTGGGACTCGACCCAGCCGGCGGCGCAGTTCGAGCGGCTCCCGTCGCAGGTGTGGGTGACGCTGGTCCTGAACGGCGGGCCGGGCGGCAAGCCCATCCAGTTCGAGACGAAGGTGCCCATCCCGATGCAGGTCCCCATCGCCTTCGGGGCCAACTGAGCCATGAGCCACCCGAGGAGCCCCCACGCCGAGGAGCGCGCCGCCCCCACCCTGCCGGGCGGACGCGGCCGCCTCCGCCGCCTCCGGAGGCGGCGCGACCGGCGGGGCGTGGCGCTCGTCATGGTGCTCGGCGCGATCACGGTGCTCACCGTGTTCCTGACCGAGCTCCAGGAAGAGACCTCCACCGAGCTCTCGGCGGCGCTCGCCGATCGCGACGCGCTCCGGGCCGAGTACTACGCGCGGAGCGCCGTGAACCTGTCGCGGATGCTCATCGCCTCCGAGCCGAGCGTCAGCTCGACGCTCGGGCCGATGCTCGCCATGATCGGGCTCAAGGGCAATTTCCAGGTGCCGGTCTGGAAGTTCACCGACATGTTCCTCGGCCCGTTCAACGCGCAGCTCGTCGAGCCGGGCGCGGCGCCGCCCGCCGAGGCCACCGGCCAGGCCAGCGCGGCGACGGGCAAGAACCTCGGGCTCACCGGCGGCGGCCGCTTCGAGCTCAAGATCGTCGACGAGGACTCGAAGATCAACATCAACCGCGCCGCCGACGACGTGGGTGGCATCGCGGATCAGATCGCCATCGGGGCACAGCTGGTCAGCTTGATGAGCCCCGCCCAGTACAATGCGCTCTTCGAGGAGCGCGACGGCGACGGCCAGTTCTCGGATCGCACGACCATCTGCAGCGCGCTCATCGACTGGGCCGACCCCGGCGACCAGACGTTCGCCTGCGACTCGTCGACGAACGCCCCGAGCTCCACCGGCGCCGAGGACAGCTTCTACCAGACGGTCGGCCTCCCCTATCAGCGCAAGAACGCCCCCTTCGACTCGTTCGAGGAGCTGCGCCTGATCCGGGGCATGAGCGACGACTTCTGGGCGACGTTCGTCGACCCGGATCCGAACAACCCGGACAAGCGGGTCCTGACCGTCTGGGGCAGCCGGAAGCAGAAGGTGAACGTGACGTCGGCGAACGCGCAGCTTCTCCTCACGCTCACCTGCAGCGACCAGTTCGTGGACATCGCGGCGACGCCGCTCTGCACCGACGTGAACCAGCAGACGGCGTTCCTGACCGTGGCGTCGCTCGTGCAGAGCATGACGGGCGGGATCCTCTTCCCCACCCCGAAAGATTTCGTCGACGCCATGACCCAGAAGACCGGCAATTCGCTCGGTGCGATGCTCGGGCAGCAGCTCAAGGCGATGGGCGTCGAAGCGGTCAAGTTCAAGCCGAACGCCACGAAGTCCCTCGGCAACAGGAGCAGCTTCCTGAGCATCTATGCCGATGGCATCGTCCCGGGGAACAAGCGGGAGACGCGCGTACGCGTACATGCTGTGCTCGATCTCACGGGGGCAACGAAGATCACCGATACCAGGCAGGACGGGTCGGGCTCCCCTGGGCCCGACCCCAATCAGCCCAACGCGAATCAGACCGGCGCCCCCGCGACGCCGGAGACGTACGAAACGCAGGTACGATCGAACCCCGCCGGGACGATCATCTACTATCGGATCGAATAGGACACCCCTCCGGGAAGAAGCGCGGAAATGCACAGGCTGCTCGGGATAGATGCTGGAAAATCCGTGGTGCGGGCGGCGCTCATCCGCACCTCGTACAGGAGGGTCTTCGTCGAGGCCCTCGGCGAGGCGGCCATCACGGACGCGGTCTCCGAGGCCGAGGCGATCCGCGCCGCCGTCGGGCTCCACCGCCCCGACGGCGCGTCGATTGCGCTCTCCGGGGAGCGGTCGTTCTACCGCCGCCTCGATCTGCCCGCGGCCGCGCACAAGGAGGTCGAGAACGTCCTCGGCTTCGAGCTCGAGGCCACGGTGCCGTTCGAGATGGAGGACGCGGTCTTCGACTACCGCCTGCTGAAGCGGCCCCCCAACGCCGAGACGCTGCCGGTCTTCGCCGCGGTCGCGCGCACGGACGACGTGCGCGAGCGCATCGCCGTCGTGAAGGAGGCGCTCGGCTTCGAGCCGGAGCGCGTCGCGCTCGGCGCGGTGGCGCTCGCCAACCTCGAGGCCGTGATGCCGGAGCTCGCCTCGCCGTCGCCCGCCGGCGCGAGCGTGCCGATCGCGCTGCTCGACCTCGACCACCTCACCTCCGAGATCGTGATCCTCTCCGGCGGCGAGCCGGTCTTCGCCCGCACGCTGTCGCGGGGGACGGCCGGGCTCCCCGGCTCGGCGCCGGCGCTCGCGCGCGAGCTCCGCCAGACGTTCGCGGCGTGGCGCAACCTCGGCGGCGAGCCGCTCGCCGGGCTGTACCTCGTCGGCGGCGGCGCGACCGCCCAGGGCGCGGAGATGTTTCTGTCGACCCAGCTCGGCCTCACCATCCTGCCGCTGCCGACCCCGCGGCTCGAAGGGATCACGCCCGAGCAGGCCGCGGCGCTGCCCCGCTTCGCCAAGGCGCTCGGGCTGGCCCTCGGGCTGACGCCGAAGACCAAGGGGTTCAACCTGAGGCGGGGCGCGCTCGAGGCCGAGCGCAGCTATCCCTTCCTGCGCGAGAAGATCCCGATCCTCGCCGGCCTCGGCACCGTCATCGCGCTGAGCTTCGGGTTCTCCATCGTCGCGGAGCTGCGCACCCTCGACGCGGAGCGCGAGCTCCTGCTCGCGTCGCTCGCGACCGCCTCGCGCGACGTGCTCGGCGAGGAGACGAACGACCCACAGAAGGCGCGCGAGCTGCTCGACCAGGGCCCCGCCGCGGCCGACGAGGACCCGATGCCCCGCGTCGACGCCTTCGACGTCATGGTGCAGCTCTCGAAGGCCGTGCCGAAGGAGATCACGCACGACGTGCTCGAGCTCGACGTGAACCGCGGCCACGTGACCCTCCAGGGCGTCGTCCCGTCGGTGTCGGACGCGCAGATCATCGCGGATCACCTGAAGGAACACCGCTGCTTCCGCGACGTGAAGATCGGGCGGACGAGCCAGTTCACGGAGGGCAAGCACAAGTACGTCCTCGAGCTGGATCTCAAGTGCGAGGACAAGAAGAAGAAGAAGACCGGCGCCGCGGATGGAGCGGACAGCGCATCGGCCGGCGCGCCGGACAAGCCAGAGGGATCGCGATGACGCTCCGCGAGCGACTCGACAAGCTGGAGCCGCGCGAGCGCCGGCTCCTCACCCTCCTCCTCGGATTTCTGGGGGTGATCGTGCTCCTGCTCGTGCCCATCGGGCTCGCGAGCATCGCCTCCGGCAAGCGCACCGAGAACCACGAGGTTCGCGATCTGCTGCAGTCGATCTACGAGGCCTCGGGGAAGGTCAGCGAGCGAAAGGCGCAGAAGGACGCGCTGCTCGCGCGCTACGCGCGGCCTGCGCCGCCCCTCGCCGGCTTCATCGAGGAGGCGGCGAAGCAGCAGGGGCTCACCGCGGCCGAGTCGCAGGATCGCCCCGACGTCCCGCACGGCAAGAAGTACACCGAGCGGGTCACGGTGGTGAAGATGCACCGGATCGGGATGCTCGGGCTCGCCAAGATGCTCGAGCGCATCGAGAGCTCGGGCCACCCGGTCGCGGTGACGAAGCTCAACATCAAGCCGCGCGCCGGCGAGCCGGACTCGTACGAGGTGGAGCTCGGCGTGTCCGCGTTCGACCGGAAGGGTGACCCCCAGCCGGCGAGCCCTGCGCCGGCCGCGCCCGCGGCCACCGACGAGGAGGAGCAAGAGCCATGAAGGAGCGCCTCGTCAAGATCGCGAAGTGGGCGGCCTACCCGCTCTTTTACCTCTTCTGTCTGGGCCTCTTCGGCTACCTCACGTTCCCCTACGACCGGCTCAAGGATCGGCTGATCGCCGAGTTCGATCGCACGCAGCAGAAGCGGGGCTCCGGCCCGGCGCAGCGCCTCGAGATCGACGAGCTCGACTCGTACTGGTTCACGGGCGTGGAGATGAAGGGCGTGCGGCTCATCCTGCCGCCGAACGAGCTCGGATCGAGCAGCAGGCCGAGCGGCGCCGCCGCCTTCACCTCGGGCGACGCCGCCAAGGACAGCGCGCCGAAGCCGAGCGTCATCGAGATCGAGGAGGCGCACGCCCGGGTGAAGATCCTGCCCTTCCTGATCGGGCGGATGCGGATCTCGTTCTGGGCGAGCGTGTTCGGCGGGGAGGTCGAGGGCGTGGTCCCGATGGGCAAGTCGGACGGCGACGTGCACGTCGAGGTCTCGGACGTGGAGCTCGCCCAGGTGGAGCCGCTCGGGGACATCCTCGGCCTGCCGATCGCCGGCACGCTGAGCGCGAACCTCGATCTCAGCGCGCCTGAAGGCAAGTTCAACAAGGCGAACGGCGCTCTCGAGGTCTCGGCCAAGGAGGTCTCGGTCGGCGACGGCAAGACGAAGATCCAGGGGCTCATCGCGCTCCCGGAGGCGAAGCTGGGCGAGCTCCTCCTGTCGGCGGAGGCGAAGGACGGCGTCCTCAAGATCACGAAGATGACCGCGAACGGCCAGGACCTCGAGCTCGACGGCGACGGCAAGGTCAACATGCGCGAGCCGTGGAACAACTCCACGGCGGACCTCTACGTCCGCTTCAAGTTCGCCGACGCCTACCGATCGAAGAACGACGTCACAAAGTCGCTGCTCGGCGCGCCGGGGTCGAGCGTGCCCGGGCTGATCGAGATGCAGCAGCCCAAGATGAAGCGGTCGAAGCGCGCCGACGGCTTCTACGGCTGGCACGTCCACGGCGCGCTGAAGCGGCCGCGGTTCGATCCGCACGCGGGGGACTCGCCCGCCGCGCGGGGCCGCGGCAAGACCGGCGACTCTCCGGGCTCGGGCGCGGCCGCGACCGCCAGGAAGCCCGGGGGCGTGAACCTCCCCCTCGGCGCCTCGGAGGCCCCCGCGCGGGACAGCGAGGAGGAGGCGAGCCCTCCTCCGCTGATGCAGCCGCCGCCGCCGCCGCCGCCGCCGTCCACCGAGGATGAATCGCCCACGGGCGAGGCGCGGTCGCGGCCGACGCCCCCTCCGCCCGCGGAAGGCGAGGGCGCGCCTCCGGTCGAATAGGACCTCGACCTCACGCTCCAAGGACAAGGCCATGCGGGACCCCAGCTGGCAGCAGAACCGGCGCATTCTGCTGATCGACGACAACGAGGCCATCCACGGGGATTTCCGCAGGATCCTCCGGTCCGACGCGGAGCGCTCGACCTTCGATAGCCTCGAGTCGGCGCTCTTCCGCGAAGCGCCCGGCCGGAGGCCGGTGAGGTTCGAGCTCACGACCGCGACCCAGGGCGCGGAGGGGCTGGAGAAGATCCGTGAGGCGCAGCAGCGCGGCGCGCCGTACGCCCTCGCCTTCGTGGACGTGCGCATGCCGCCGGGGTGGGACGGCATCGAGACGCTCTCGCGCATCTGGCAGGAAGACGGCGCGATCCAGGCGGTCCTCTGCTCGGCGTACTCGGATTACTCCTGGGAGGAGATCTCCACCCGGTTCGGGAACACCGACAACCTCCTCATCCTCGCAAAGCCGTTCGACCCGAACGAGGTCCGCCAGATGGCCTTTGCGCTCACCGAGAAGTGGAACCAGCGCCGCGCCCTGTCCGGGGCCAACCACAAGGTGTCGGCGCAGTACACGGTGACCAAGATCCTCGTCGAGTCGACGACGCTGTCTTCGGGCGTCCTCGCGCTCCTCAGCGCGCTCGGGGAGACGCTCGGCTTCCGGTTCGGCGCCCTGTGGCTCGGCGACGACGAGAGCGACGGGCTGCGCTGCGAGCACACCTGGAGCGCCGCGCCCGACGACTCGGCCGCGCTCGAGGCGGCGACCCGGGGTACGCGGTTCGCCCGCGACGCGGGGCTGCCCGGCCGCGCGCTCGCCCAGGGGGAGCCGAGCTGGTTCGTCGACCTCGACGCGGTCGAGGACGACCCGCGCGCGCGGGCGGCGCGGGGCGCCGGCCTCCGCTTCGCGGTCGAGCTCCCCATCGCGGTCCGCGCCGACGCGCAGGTCGCGGCCGTGCTGGAGCTCATGGATGCCGAGCCGCGCGAGCCCGACCCGGGGCTGCTCGACGTGCTGCTCGCCATCGCCGCCAAGGCCGGCCACTTCATCGGCAGCAAGCGCGTCGAGGCGGCCCTGCGCCGGAGCGAGGCGAACAACCGCGCGCTGCTCTACGCCATCCCCGACACGATCCTCCGGATCAGCAGCGACGGCATCTGCCTGGACTTCAAGGCGTCGAGGGAGTCGAGGCCGTCGCTCCGCGCCGAGGATTTCGTGCACCGGCACGTCGCCGACGTGTTCCCTGCGCGCGTGGCAGAGCAGATCACCGAGCTCGTCGCGCGGGCGCTGGCCGACGACGCGACGCACGTCTTCGAGTACCAGGAGCAGCTCCGAGAGGGCACGCGCGACTACGAGGTCCGGATCGCCGGCAGCGAGCAGGCCGAGGCGGTCGTGATCGTGCGGGACATCACCGAGCGCAAGCGCGCCGAGGCGGAGACCGAGGCGCGGCGCGCCCGGGAGGAGGCCCTCCGGGCGCAGAACGAGATCCTTGCGGCGCTGTCGACCCCGCTCATCCCCATCCACGACGATGTCGTCGTGATGCCGCTCGTCGGCGCCCTCGACGCGCAGCGGGCGCGCCGCGTGCAGGAGACGCTGGTCCGCGGCGTCGCGGCCCGCCGCGCGCACGTCGCGATCCTCGACATCACCGGGGTGCCGCGGATCGATGGCCAGTGCGCCGACGAGCTCCTGCGCGCCGCCAGCGCGGTGCGCCTGCTCGGCTCGGAGGTGATCATCACGGGCCTGAGCCCCGAGGTGGCCAGGACCCTCGTCGCGCTCGGCGTCGACATGAGCGGGATCGTCACGCACACCACCCTGCAGGACGGCATCGCCTCGGCGATGGCCTCCGCCGGCGCCCGCCGGAGGCCCGGGCGGCGCCGCGCGAGGCGGCGCAGGTAGCGGCGGGGCGGCGCGCAGAGCCGGCGCCGGCCGCTCACGGCGCCGCGGACCGCAGCGCGGATCGTGATCAAATTTGAACATGAAGGCGGGAAGGCGGGAAGACGAGATCCATGATCTTCCCGCCTTCCCGACTTCATGTGAGCTCTCTCCACGTCGCGGCCGCTCAGCGCATCGGCAGGCCTGCTCCGCTCAGCGCTTGGCCGCGTGTCTGTCGAGGGCGGCGAGGACGCGGTCGTAGTCGGGCGGCAGCTCGACCGGCGGGTTGGCGTGCCGGCTCGTCACGTCCGCGAGCGCGCGCTCGTGGTATTTCACCTTGAATTCCGTGAACTTGAGGCCGTTCGCGGTCGAGACCACGACGACCCGCTGGCGCTTCTCCACGAGGCCCTTCTTCACGAGCTTCTCCAGGGCGGCGAGGGCGACCGCCGTGTGCGGGCACGTGTACATCCCGGTGCGATCGGCGCGCGCCGCCGCGTCGCAGAGCTCGTCCTCGGTCACCTCCTCCGCGACCCCGTTCATCGCCTGGAGGGCCAGCATCGCCCTCGGCGCGCTCACCGGGTTGCCGATCTGGATCGCGCTCGCCAGCGTCTCGCCCGCCTTCATCGGCTCGACCTCGCTCCGCCCCTCGGCCCACGCCCGGTAGAGCGGGTTGGCGCGCGCCGACTGCGCCACGCACAGCCGGGGGAAGCGCGTCGTCAGGCCGAGATCCTTCAGCATCTTGAAGCCGGCGTAGAGGGCGTAGGCGTTGCCCAGGTTGCCGCTCGGCAGGACGACCCAGTCGGGCAGCGTCCAGTCGAACTGCTGCACGATCTCGAACGCCACGGTCTTCTGGCCCTCGAGGCGCAGGGCGTTCATCGAGTTCGCCAGGTAGACCACGCCGTCGGCCGAGAGCCGCTGCACGATGGCCATGCAGCCGTCGAAGTCGGTGTCCAGCGAGAGGACCAGCGCCCCCGACGCGATCGGCTGGACCAGCTGCGCCGTCGACACCTTGCCCCGCGGCAGGAGCACGACCACCGGCAGGCCGGCCGCCGCGCCGTACGCCGCGAGCGAGGCCGACGTGTCCCCGGTCGACGCGCACGCGATCGCGCGCACCTCGAGGCCCTCGCGGATCGCCTTGTTCACCACCGAGACGAGCACCGTCATCCCGAGGTCCTTGAACGACCCCGTATGGCTGTTGCCGCAGAGCTTCACCCAGACCTCATCGAGCCCGAGCGAGCGGCCGTAGCGATCTGCCCAGAACAGGTTGGTGCCGCCCTCGTCCATCGACACGATGGCATCGTCCGGGACCTGGGGAGAGACCCACTCCCGCTTGCCCCAGACCCCGGATCCGTAGGGCCACACCGTGCGCTTGTAGCGCTCGTCGAAGAGCTTCATCCACGTGGCGGGGCTCCGATCGCGGAGCGCCTCGATGTCGTGGGCGACGTCGAGGAGGCCGCCGCAGGTCGGGCAGCGGTAGAGGGGCTGCGTCAGCGGGTAGCTGCCGGGGCAGCCGGTCAGACATCGGAATGCAGCAGAGTAGGCCATGGCGATACGGATCTCCTGGGTGGCGGGAAGCGCCCGCGGGAGGTGGTGTCGGGTTCAGTCGAAGCGTGGGGCTTCCATGCCGAGCCGCCTATAGAAGTAGATCGCCGCGTTCCTGGCAAACGATCCCTGCGGGACGTAGACGTCGTCCGGCTCGGGGAGCGGCTCCTCCGCCGAGAGCGGCCCGTCGCGGTCGCCGGCCAGCCGCTCGAGGTCCTCGACGAACGCCTCCATCGAGGGATAGCGGTTCTCCGGGCGCTTGCGGATCGCCTTCAGGATCACCGACTCGAGCAGCGGATCGATGCTCGGGCGCCGCTCCGAGGGGCGAGGCGGCGGGGTCACGAGCTGCCGGGCGAGGAGCTCGGACTGATCCGAGCGCGGGAACGGGAGCTCCCCGGTGAAGGTCCGGAACATGACGACGCCGAGCCCGTAGACGTCGGTGCGGGCGTCGGGCCTGTCGCTCACGACCTGCTCGGGCGCCATGTACTCGAGCGTGCCCACCGCGGTGCCGGTCGCCGTGATGTGGTCTGCGGCCTGCATCTTCGCCAGGCCGAAATCGAGCACCTTGACCGCGTACGGGTCGCCCTGCGCGCCCACGAGGTAGAGGTTGTCGGGCTTCACGTCGCGGTGGATGATCCCGGCCCGGTGCGCGGCGGCGAGCCCGGACGCGGCCTGGGCGAGCACCGGGAGGGCGAGGTCCGCCTCCATGCGGCGCTCGCGCCGGAGCCAGTCGCCGAGCGACTCGCCGAAGAGGTACTCCATGACGATGTACGGCGCGTCGTCGGAGGAGCGCGTGCCGGCGTCGAGCACCCTGACGATGTTCGGGTGCCCGATCATCGCGGCGCTCTGCGCCTCGCGCACGAACCGCTCGCGCGTCCGCTCCGCCCGGGACGCGAACGACTCCAGGACCTTGATCGCGACCGGCTGCCCCGTCTCGAGCTCGATCGCGAGGTAGACGCGCGCCATCGCGCCCTTGCCGAGGTAGCCGCGCACCTCGTAGCGCTCCCCGAGGACGGTCCCCCGCAGCCGGGTCGGCTTGAACCGGAACAGGTCGACGCGCCGCGCCTCGGCGAGCTCCGCGCCGTCGTAGGGGCAGAACCGATGGCCCGCGTCGTACTCCCGGTGGCAGCGCGCGCAGAACATGGCCCCGCATCGAATAGCGCCCCGCGCTCCGGCCATGCAAGAGCTCCGCGCTCACCTCGGCGCCGCGCGCGCCTCGCGCCGCGCTCACCCCGGCGCCGCGCTCACCCCGGCGCCGCGCTCACGCCGCATTGCGCGGCGAGCGCCCCGTCAGCTTCGTGTACGCGTGATAGCCGAGCCAGCGGAGCGGCTCGGGCGGGACGCCCCCGAGCGGGTACATGTAGAAAGGCAGGTCCTGCCACCGCGCGTCGTCGCCCGCGTAGATGTCGCACAGCACGCGGCCCGCGAGGTTGCCGAGCGTCACGCCGTGGCCGCTGTAGCCGAGGGCGTAGTACACGTTCCGGTGCTCGCCGCGCACGCCCATGCTGCAGATCCGGCTCATCGTGATCCCGAGCGTCCCCGTCCAGCGGTGCGCGATCCGCACCCGCTCGGCCTCGGGGAAATAGCCGACGAGCCGGCGCCGGATCGCCTCGAACGCCGGCCCCGCCGAGCCGGGGGAGCCCGGGTAGGAGGTCTGGTTCCCGTAGAGATAGGCATAGGCCGCGTTGCTGCCCCCGCCGAACACGAGCTCGCCGGCGGGGGTCATGCTGGCGTATGCGATGCGGTCATGGTCGTCGCTGAAGCCGGCGACCTGCCCCCAGCCGAGCGCGGCGCGCACCCCAGGGTCGAGCGGCTCGGTCGCGATCACGTGCGAGTGCAGCGGGAAAATTCCGGTCTTGAAGTAGCCGAGCCGCGGCGTGTAGCCGTTTGTCGCGAGCACGATGGCCGAGGCCCGGACGACTCCGCCCGGCGTGGTCAGCTCGATCGTGCGTCCCTCCTGGATCCGGAGCACCGGTGTGTCCTCGTGGAGGGCGACCCCCCACGCGAGGAGGAGCGGGCGCAGGCTGCGCAGCAGGTCAACCCCGTTGAGCTGCCCCTCGGTCGCGTCCAGCACGGCCCCGGCCGCCCCGCGGAGGCCGAGCCGCGTCGCGAGCGTCGCGCCGTCCAGGTACTGTAGCGGAATGCCCCACCCGGCGAGCCGCTCCACCCGCGCGTGCGCCGCCTCCGCCCGCCGGGCATCCGTGAGCACCTCCAGGCAGCCGTCGCGCCGGTGGCGCACCGGGAGGTCATGCTCCTGGATCATCCCGACAATGCCGTCGATCCCCGCGCGCGTCGTCTCGTAGACGCGGCGCGTGAGGTGCGGATCGCGGTAGCTCACCCCGTTAATCCAGTTCAGCATCATCCCCCCGTTGCGCCCGCTCGCGCCGTTCGCGAGGTGACGCGCCTCGAGGATCATGATGCGAAGGCTCGGAAATCTGCGGATTAGATGGTATGCCGTGGAGACTCCGGTGAACCCTCCCCCGATGATGACCACATCGGCCACCGCGTCCCCGCGCAGCGGCGGGACGGGCTCATAGACTGGGCCCGCCTCGCTCCACACCGAGCGAGCGGAATCAATGTGGGTGCGCGTGTCGACGAGAGCTGCCCGGGTCACGATGATTACCTATCAGATGAACGCTCCGTCTGGCACCATGGACCCCGGGAGCCCTGCTTGAAGAGACGTGTCCGGCTCTGCATGAAGGATCTCTTCCACCAGGACGTGGTGGAGATGATCGAGCGCGAAACCCGGAAATACCAGATCTGGTCCATCGAAGACCCTTCCGACCCGGACTTCGACACGGCGTATCAGATCCTCTGGGACTGCTTCGGCCCTCATGGAGAGATGGAGCGCAAGGAGGCGATCCACGCCTTCCTGCGCGACGACCCGTTCACGCCCGAGCCGTCGGGCACCTACATGCGCTACTTCCTGCTCGTGGCGCGAGACGCGGACGGGAACGTGCGCGGGGTGCGCGACGGCACCGTGCTCATCAACCCGGCGTACGCGCCGGATCTCTGCGTCATCTATCTCGCCCATATCTTCATGATCCCCGAGGCGCGCGGTACGGTGCTGTCGTACTGGCTGCGCATCGCCCCGGTCGAGCTCGCCATGCAGTACCTGGCCGACCTGCACGCGATGGGGAAGATCACGCTCCCCGCGCCCGCGGCCCCGGGCAAGTACTTCGGGATGAACCTCGATCTCGCGGCCGAGGTCGAGTACTTCACGCCCGAAGAGCGCCTGTCGTGGCAGCGCATCCTGTTCTACGGCCGCGGCGGGTTCGACGCGATCAACCCGCGCCACTTCCCCTACCGCCAGCCCGATTTCCGCGATCCCGACGAGATCCGCGCGACGGGCAACCAGCCTTCTCCGTTCATGGTCCTCGTCCGGCGCATGGGCCGCGAGCGGCAGGCGCAGCTGCCGATCGACGAGGCGCGGGCGCTCATGCGGCTGCTCTACGACGACTTCGCGGATCACTGCGCGCCCCACCTGCTCGAGAACAGCCTCCAGCTCGTCCTCGACCGGCTGGAGGAGCGGGCGAAGCGGAAGAGCTTCGTCGAGCTCCTGCCCCTGCCGACCGGGCCCAGGGACCTCCACCGGCTGAAGCCGCTCTTCCGGTACAACGTGTTCACGAAGTACTACCCGGAGAGCTCCGACATCCGTGGTTACGTGGTGAACAGCGGCGTCCGCGAGCGGCTGGCCGCGAACCCGCGCTACCTCGACGAGGAGCTCGCCCGCATCGCGCGGGAGCTGGAGGCCCGTCCGCCGTACGTCTACGGGAACCGGGACAAGAGCGCGACCTGGGAGGGCACGCCGGTCACGCCGGGGTCGGAGCCGCCCCCGTCCGAGGGCGCCGACGCGGGCGAGATCACCCGCGAGCTGCCGGCGCCGCCCTCGACCGCCGCGCCGCGGTGATCGATCGGGCGCGCGAGCGCGCCGGAGACTCCTTCCCCCGATGATTGCCCCATGAACGTCATCACCGCTGGTCCGCTCCCTGTCGCCTCGATCCTCTGGCAACCCCAGGCCGGCTCCTGGGTGCTCACCGTCGTCTGCAAAGGGACGTTCCTGCTCCGCCCCGGCGAGTCGCTGTTCGCCCCCGAGCAGGACCCGCCGAACCCGAGCGACGCGACGTCCGAGGAGGCGCCGTCGAGGAGCCCGCAGTCCGCGAGCGATCTCGCGCCTGCGAAGCCGCGCGCCGACGTCGTGCTCGTCGGGTGCGCGTTCGCTCCGGGCAAGGCGCCGGTTCGCTCGCTGATGACCAGGATGATCATCGGCGACGTCGACAAGTCGATCGAGGTGTGGTGCGACCGGGTCTTCTCCCAGGACGGGACGCTCCACGAGGGCCCGCCGTTCTCGCAGATGCCGCTGGTCTACGAGCGCGCCGCGGGGGGGCCGGGGTCGTGGAATCCGGTCGGGGTGAACGGCGCCTCGCGCAACGCCTACGGGCAGATCGCCGTCCCCAACCTCCAGCCTCCGGGGATGTTCATCTCCGAGCCGGGCAAGTCC
>JAICEP010000009.1 GCA_025924095.1 Sorangium sp. | reverse complement strand
TGACCGGCCCCGGCGGAGCTCTGCTCTGGCCTCGTCATCCTCTCTTGATGTCAGCCGTCCTCGGACAGGCCTCAACAGACCGGGAGCGTTCATGGCAAGAAGATCCATCATCCCTACATTCACTCTCCCCTCCCTGTCCGCGTGCGCCGCGCTCTGCGCCGCGCTCCCCGCGGGCGAGGCGATGGCCGCTTACCGCTTCGACGCGACCGAGGCGGCGTTCGACGCGACGTACGCGGCGACCCCCATCGATGCCACCGGCGTCGTCGTCGACGAGGCGGGGGCGCCGATCGCGGGGGCGGAGGTGACGGCCATCGGCTGGGGGAGCGGCGCGGTCAACGACGGCGAGCTCGCCTTCACCGACGAGACGGGCGCGTTCACGCTGGCGACGCTCGCGCGGCGCTCGGTGCTGCTGCGCGTCGAGGTCGACGGGTACTACAGCGAGATCGTCCCCGCCGACCTGCACCGGCCGCTCGCCGCGGCCAGCGCCGAGGTCGGCCGCGTCGTGCTGACCGAGCAGCGCGCGGGCCGCGCCAGGCTCCTCGTGGGAGGCGATACGATGTTCGGGCGGCGCTTCGTCGACAGCGACGCCGACGGGGTCGAGGGGGAGACCGGCGACCTGATCCGCCCCGAGACGCGGGAGGCGGACGCGCTCGCCGTCCTCTCCTTCCTGCGCGACGTCCTCTCGTCGGCCGACTACACGCAGGTCAACCTGGAGTCCCCCGCCACCGCCAACGCGGCGACGCCCCACCCGTACAAGTCGTTCACGTTCTTCTCCTACCCCGAGACGGTCAGGGCGCTCGCGCTCTCCGGCGTGGACGCCGTGAGCCTCGCGAACAACCACATGTTCGATTACCTCGAGGGAGGCGTCACCGACACGCTCATCGCCGTGCCGAGCGCCGGCCTCGACTGGTTCGGCGCCGGGCCCGACGAGACGACGGCGAAGGGCACCGTGCTCTACCGGACGCTCCGCGGCGTCGACATGGCCTTCCAGGGGTTCAACCAGCTCGTCAACGACGGGACGACGGCCTCGGCGTACACGCTCACCGCCTCCGACGGGCCTCCTGCCAAGGCCGGCGCGCTCGAGCTCAGCCTCGCGGAGATCAGCGACTTCATGGAGGAGGACGCGGCCGGGCGCTTCGGCATCCCGGTGCTGCACGGGGGCACCGAGTACAGCGACTATCCGACGTCCGGCATGCGGCGGCGGTTCGTCCAGCTCGTCCAGAAGGGCGCCGGCATGGTCGTGGCGCACCACCCGCACACGATCCACGGCGTCGGGCTGTACGACGCCGGCGCCGGCCCCCGCTTCGTCTTCATGTCGCTCGGCAACATGGTCTTCGATCAGGACGTCTTCGAGACGTACCAGTCGTACCTCGCCGCGATCGACGTCGACGAGGACTCGAGCGGCAACCGCGCGGTGCACCGCGTGCAGCTCATCCCGTTCCAGAACGAGGACTACGTCCCGAAGCTCGTGAGCGGCGCCTGGCTCGGTCGGGCGGCCCGCCACATCGGCCACCTCTCCACCACGCTGCCGGCGGCGCCGTCGCCCAGCGAGGCGGCGGACGGCATGACCGGAGCGGTCGTGTTCGCGAGCGGCCCGCGGGCCGTCGCGGTGAGCGATCCGTCGCAGTACACGACGAGCGAGCACGTCGAGACGCGCGATGTGCCGCTCAGGAGCCGCACCACAGGGCCCGTCGAGCACCTGCGGCCCTCCGCCGCGGACTCGCTCGCCGCCCTCCAGACGACCGCCGCCGCGAGCTGCGATTACGGCCGGGAGATCATGCTCTACGGCGATTTCGAGGACAGCGACGTCGACGACGCCTTCCACGAAGGCTCGATGTGGTCGATGAGCGAATACCGCTACATCCAGAACAGCGTCGTCCACGACGGGACCGGCGCGATGGTGTTCCTGCGCAAGTCGAACAGCACGTCCGAGGTCTCGACGTACATGAACAACCGCGTCAAGTTCGAGCCCGGCCGCAAGCTGACCTTGACCGGATTCATGAAGGGGGACAACGCCGGGCAGATGCGCGTGCAGGTCTACTGGTACACGAGCGGCGGGGCGAGCGTGTCGAACAGCGTCGTGTTCACGCGCGTGGGCGGCACCTACGACTGGCAGCAGTTCTCCGTCAACCTCACCCCGCCGGCGAACGCGGGCTCCGTGCGGCTCTATTTCCGGGCGGGCGCGCCGGCGAGCGGCGAGGCCGCCGCGTTCCTCGACGACGTGTCGCTCGTCGAGTGGGAGGGCACGGTCGCCGACAGCTCCCTCGGGCTCGCGTTCGCCACGCCGAACAACTGGAGCTTCGTCCGCTGCACCGCCGTGGATCCGGCGCTCACGAGCCTCGGCGTGACGATGACGCACCGGTCGTACGCGCTGGCCCCGGCGACGCCCTGAGGGCGCGGCCGCAGAGGAGCGACCCCCCGCGAGATCGCCGGCGACGTCGACGGCGCCGATCCGGCAGGGCCGCGCGCGGGCCCGTGGCCTCGACTTCCGTGCTCTGCTTCGATACCATGAGCGCGCAGCGCCGCGTCGTGGACTCGACACCTGCACTGCGCCCGCGCGCCACGGACTCCCCACCATGAAGCCATCGCGGAAGCCATCGTATCTCGCGCTTTTACTGGCCCTCTCGGCGGTCGTCGCCGGCTGCGGCTCGGACCCGGAGGGCGCGGAGCTCGTGTGGCCGATCGGGGGGACGGACGAGCTCCAGCCGATGTCGTCGAGCTTCGGGCCCCGTCTTCAGACCTCGCGCGACGGCGTCTATGACTTTCACCGGGGCATCGATATCCCCACCGTCATGGGCACCCCGGTGTACGCGGTGGCCGACGGGAGGGTGACGCGCGCAGGCCGCTACGACGATTTCGAGGACGTCGTGGTGCAGATCGAGCACTGCGACGGGCCGGGCGCGTGCTTCTACAGCACCTACATCCACCTGGCGTTACCGCTCGTCGAGGCCGGCGATCAGGTCGGGCGCGGAGAGCACATCGGCTACACCGGCCTCGCCGCCAGCAGCCTGTTCCCCCACCTGCACTTCGAGATCCGCGAGGGAGGGACCGAGAAGGTGTATTGCGTGCACCCGCTCCGCTTCCTCCCGACGCCGGGCGGGCTGCCCCCGGCGCTCGCCGTGCGCCGCACCGACGAGGACTCCACGTCGAGCGTCTCGGTCGAGGTCGAGGCCACCCTGCCCGGCATCGCGCCAGGCCTCACCGAGATCGCGGTCGCGACGGAGAGCCGTTCGACCGGCGAGGTCATCGAGGAGCGGGTGTTCAATTACGACGAGTGGAATCGCAAATATACAGCGGAGGGCGACGCCGCGATCATCGACGAACAGAGCCTCGGCGGCATCCGGATCGAGCCGGCGAAGTTCAACGCGGAGTCCTCGGCGTATCTCATCGCGTTCCGCTTCAGCAATCTCGACGGGACGGCGGCGGCGGACGACCTCCGGATCACGGCGCGGGCGCGCGACGTGAACGGTCATGTCGTCGAGGCGAGCGCGCCCTGAGCCGCCGCGGCGCGCGCGATCGGCGGGCGCGCGGCCGGCGGGCGCGCGATCGGGAGGGCCCGGCTCAGACCTCGCCGACCAGCGCCGCCATGTCCGCGGGCAGCGGCGACGTCACGACGAACGCAGGCACCGCTTCGCTGCCGCCCCACCCGATGTAGTGCGCGTGCAGCGCGTGGCGGCTCAGCCCCTCCACCGCGGGCCCGCCGTAGAGCACGTCGCCGGCCAGCGGATGCCCCACCGACGCGAAGTGCGCCCGGATCTGGTGCCGCAGCGCCCGCGGGGCGCGCGCCTCGACGAGCTCCCAGAGCCCCACCTGCCGCACGCGCTTGTACATCGTCGCCGCCGGCCGCGGCGCGTAGCGCACCACGTCGCGCGGGTGGATGCACGGGTAGACCCGCTTCTTGTCCTTCGGGTGCGGCGCGAGCGGCACCTCGATCGAGCCCATCTCCGGGAGATCGCCGATCTGGCAGATCAGCAGGTAGCGCTTGTCGAGCCGCCCCTCCTTCAGCCCGGCGCCCAGCGCCGCGAACGCCGCGGCCGTGCGCGCCGCGAGCACGAGGCCGCTCGTGTCGGTGTCCAGCCGGTGGCACAGCCCGGGCTCCCGCGGGGAGAAGCCGATCGCCGCCATCTCGGGGTACCGCGCGACGAGGGCGTTCGCGAGCGTCCCGCGCTCCCCGGGATCGAGCGGCGCCGTCGGCATCCCGGCGGGCTTGTTCACCACCACGAGGTCGTCGCGCTCGAGCACCACCTCGAGCGGCACCTCGGGATCCGGCGTCGCCGCCCCGGAGGCCTCGGTCGGCTCGACGTCGACCTCCAGCACCTCGCCCGCCGCCGCAACGTCGCCCTTCGACGCGCGCCGGCCGGCACCGCTGCTCCCCTCGCTGAGCACGCGCACGCGCCCCTCGGAGAACAGCCGCTTCGCACCCGCCCGGCCCAGCCCGGGCAACAGCTGCACGAGCAGCTTGTCGAGGCGCGTCCCTGCATCCAGCTCGGTGATCGTGATCTTCATAGGTCCTACGGAATCGCCCCCTGCCACCCGAGGCCGAGCGCGGGCGCTCGCCGGCTCCCGACCACGCTCTCTCCTATCACTCCCAGCATGGGCAGGCCGAACCGGTTCCACGAGGGGCTCGCGGCACGGGCGCCTGTGGCGGCCGGGCGCGCCACGCACCACGCGACGCCCGCCCCCAGCAAGAACCCGCCGGCGGCAGCGCCGACCCAGGCCCGCTGCTGGGCCTCGGTCGGAGACTCGAAGACGAGCGGGCTGGCGAGCGCGGCGGCGCCCAGGCCGCCGAGCAGCGCGCCCACGTCGACCGTCAGGACCTCCGATGCGGTGACGTCGAGCTGCGTCGCCGCCGCGGCCGACGCCAGCCAGCCGAGCGCCGCGCCGTAGCCCATCCCCGCGATCGGCGTGCGCTGCACGTCGCCCCGGGCCGCCCACTCGACGAGCCCGCCCAGCAGGAGCCCCAGCCCGCCGCCCGACTGCGCCATCAGCGCGCCGCCCTCGGACATGCGGCCCAGCGAGAGCCCCAGCGCGGCCAGCGTGATCCCGGCGGTGCCCCCGATGAGCCCGGAAGCCCAGCGCTCCTGGCCCGGATCCTCGGCGTGCTTCGCGAAGCGGCCCTGGTAGATCAGGTGGCCCGCGATCGTCGGCCACCACGTGCCGGACCCGAGGTACCACGCGTCGGCCACACCGACGTCCCACTCCTCCGCGATGATGATCGCCCCGCCGAGCCCGATGCCGGCCCCGACCGCGAGGAGCGGGTAGAGCAGGCGCGGGTCGTCCGAGCCGCTCGATCGCTGGATCGAGAAGCCCACGAGGCCGCCGTAGAGCGTCGCGTTGGCCGCGAGCGTCGCCTTCCCCAGGCTGCGCGCCGGCGTGGCGAGGCGCCCGCGGCACCGCTCGGCGCACGGCGCCTCGTGGCCGGGGAACGGGCCCGCGGCGCCGGCGTCGAGCTCGGCCACGAGGTCGCGCAGCATCACCGCGGCGCGCACCGCGAGGTCGTCGCGCGCGACGCGCTCCACGCGCACCCGCAGCGACCGCGCGCCGCCGGACGCGAGCGCCAGCCTGAGCACCACCTCGTCGCCGCGCAGGTCGAGGCTCGGCGCGATGAAGAGCCTGTCGCTCGAGCGCGCGCGCGCCATGAGCTCGGCCTCGTCGGGCCGCGATCGCGAGGCGGCGCGGTCGGCCAGATCCACCGACAGGCCGAGGTCCTGCGCCGTGTCCGAGAGGAGCCCGTCGAGCGCGCTCGCGAGCGGCGCGGCGCGCTCCACGGCCTCGGGCGCGAGCGCCGTCGGGAGCACCACGGAAGGCCGCGCGGGCCGCGCAGGTTGCCCGGAGCCCGCGGGGTGCGCGGCTCGCCCGGAGCCCGTGCGCTGCGCGGCCTGGGCGGTTTGCCCGAGCCGCGCGGGCGAGGCCGCGCCCGCAGGCTCGGCCGACGCCGGCAGCGCCGCGGTGAACGCCGCGGCGAGCGCCAGGACGCCCGCGCGACCGCGGAGGTGCCAGAGGTCGATCATGGTGTCGATGCTTCGGCCACCGGGCGCGCGCCGCGGTGGCCACCGCCGCTCGGGGCGCCGCTCAGAACATGAACGTGCCGCTCGCGAAGAGGTCGAACGTGTTGCTGTCGTTGACGTAGAAGCGCCGGCCGATCGCGTTGATGGTCGGGCGGTAGTTGGGGTTCGGGCTGCCGGTGACGGTGAAGCTCCCGTCATCGTGCTGGCGGCGGCAAGGCCCGGCCGCGCCGACGCTGTCCTTGTACTGCGAGTTGCACGGCTGATCGCCGCCGATGCCGTGCCCCTGGTCGTGGCGGAAGCCGACGCCGAGCTGGAACTTCACGAGTTCGGCCGCCCTCCACGTCACACTCGCCGAGCCGCGGTACGAGCCGTACGGCTGGATGTCGCTGAGCCCCGTGAAGTACGTCCGCTGCGAGCCCTCGTCGATGACCGACGGCGCGCACGCGCGCGCGTCGCCGCTCCGGCAGGAGGCGACGCTGTACGCCTCGTTCTCGCGGAACGACGCCCACTGCGGCTGCCGCAGCGTCGGCGCGTCGCTCGATCCGAGCGCGTCGAACAGCTCCGAGTAGTCGCGCCCCTCGGAGTGGTACTCGCCGGTGAAGCGCAGATCGAACGTGAGCCCGGTGAACTTCTCGCGGTTCTCCCAGGGGATGATCATCACGCCGAGCAGCACGCTGCCGACGAGCGGCGGGTGGTTGACCAGCGACGTCTTCAGGTCGGTGAGGCCGTAGTCGCTCGACTCCTGCTGGAACTCGAACAGCGCCTTGAACCCGCCGTACGGCTCGACGTACTTGACCCGCTTCGACAGGAACGTGTGCACCTCGAGGCCGATGGTGCCGCGCGAGACGCCGGGGTCGCGCTGGTCGACGTTCGCCGCCTCGAACTCGCCGTTGCTCGCGCCGTTCCGGTCGATGTCCCCCGGCGCCGCGCACTTCACCTGGCCGCTCCTCGGCGACTCGGTGCAGGCGTGCATCGGCTCGCTCACCGGGAAGCGCCCCTCGACGCCGAACAGCCAGGTCGGCTTCGTCCGGTCGCGCGCCTGGTTCATGATGTTCACGTCGAGGCCGACGGCGAGGTACTCGATGCCGCTTCGGTTCGGCGACGTGAAGGGCAGCGAGAACAGCTGCTCCCCGGGAGCCCCCGCGAGCGCGACGCTCTGGTGGCCTTCGCTGCCGTCGAGATCCGTGAGCTCGCGCGAGTGGTTCAGGATGAGCGGCATCCTGAGGTAGAGCGCCAGGTCGCGGTAGAGACCGACGTCGAGGCGCATGTTGAACTTCGACGTCGCCTCGCTGTAGCTCGCGACGTTGAGCAGGTTCGACGTGTAGCCGCCCGTCGACAGCCCCGGCGCCGCGATGTTCGTCTCGCGGTGGAGCTTCGCGCTCTTCGACGCGTGCTCGAAGCCGAAGCTGAAGTTCAGATCGAAGGTGTCACCCTCGTCGAACGCGTCGACGACGCTCGTGAGCTCGCCGGTCTCCATCATGAGCCGCGGCTCGGTGGCGCTCCGAGGCTCGTCGGCGGCCGCGGGGAGCGCCGAGAGGACAGCCGCCGCAGCGACGGCGAGCGACGCGAACGCCGGGCCCCCAGCCAAGCTGATGGCGACGCGAGCGAGGTGGCCTTCGCAGTACCTTCTGCCGTGCATGCTCATGGTTATCCGTCGGACGGACGCTACCGGCCGGGGCAGGAGGGTGTCAATCCGCGAATCGCTCGCCCGGCACGCACGGCCCCGCCGAGCCCCGTCGATCGCCACCACGGCCGCCGCCACGGGCGCAACCACCGGCGGCCGCCGGGCCGCCGCGCTCCGTCCGGCGTGTCGGGCCGCGGCCGGCCGCGGGGCGGGGCTCAGCGGGCAGACGAGCTCTCTTCGACGGCGAACGGGTTCTTCCCCTCCTCGCTGTCGGGGAAGATCTCGTTCGTGATGTCCTCCGCGGCGAGCTCCTCGCGGGCGGTGGTCAGGTCGCGCGACGTCTGATCGAGCCGGTCGGCGAGCACCCCCAGGAACTGCCAGAGCAGCTTGACCGCGAGCTCGTGCTCCTTGCGGAGGATCTCGAAGAAGTCGGCGCGCCGGACGGCGATGAGCTCGCTCTGCTCGACGGCCGAGACGGTGGCCGAGCGCGGCATGCTGCGGATGAGCGCCATCTCGCCGAAGTGCTCGCCCGGGCCGACCTCGCTCAGCACGGCGTCACCGCGGAGGATCCGGACGAGGCCCGAGAGCACGATGAACAGCTCGTCGCCGCGATCTCCCTCGCGGACCACGATCTGGCCGGGCTCGAACGAGAGCACCTCGGCGACCTGCATGACCCGGAGCATCTCGCGCTCCTGGAGGCGCGCGAAGAGCGGCATCTTCGCGAGCACGTCGCGCTTCAGGGCGAGCAGCCGTGCGCGGACGCTGTCGCGGTGGTCGCCCTGGCCGAGCCGCACGAGGACGGCGGTGATGTTGTCCTTGCCGCCCTTCCTGTTGGCGAGATCGATGAGGCCGTTCGCGGCGACCTCGCCGTTCTCCTCCTCGAAGAACGGCTCGAGCTCGGCGGTGTGCGCGATGTAGCCGTGGAGCCCGTCGGAGGCGAGGAGGAACTGGTCGCCCGGGAGCACCTCGATCGTGAGCGTGTCGACCTCGACGCGCTCGTACACGCCGACGGCGCGGGTGATCGCGTTCTTCTGCGCGACCTTCTCGATCTGATCGCGCGTGAGCTTCCCGCGCTTGATGAGCTCGTTGTAGACGGTGTGGTCCTCGGTGACCTGCTGGATGCGGCCCTCGCGGAGGAGGTAGATGCGGCTGTCGCCGACGTGGGCGATGTAGCCGTGCGAGCCGGCGATGAGGAGCGCGGAGAGTGTCGTGCCCATGCCGCGCTTCGTCGCGTCGGCCTTCGCCTCCTCGTGGATCCGGGCGCACGCGCGCTGGACGGCGTGCTCGAGCAGGCTGAGGACCTCCTTCATCGCGGCGCGCCGCACGTTGCTGCGCGCCTGGTTCTCGATGAGGTCCCGCTCCTTCTTCAGCTCCTCGTGGATGATGCGGACGGCGTGGGCGCTCGCGACCTCGCCGGCGGCGTGTCCGCCCATTCCGTCGGCAACCACAAAGAGCGCGAGCTTCTTGTCGACGAGGTAGTTGTCCTCGTTGTGGTCCCGCATGCGGCCGACATCGGTGGCCGCATAAAACCTGATGTTTTCGGACAGGCCCATCGGTTCGGGCAGGCTACCCGAGGCCGCGGGAGGAAATCACTAGCGATTGCGCCCGCCGCGAACGGGACGTCCGTCTCGCGTCTCACCGCGCCGCCGCGCCGCCGCACCAGGAGCGTGCCGGCGCCGTCGGGAGGCGCTCGGGGTGCGGGTGGGGGATCGACCGCGTGGCCGCGGCTGCGAGCGGCGGTACATTCGGAATGGGTAGAATGGAGGCTCGATGCGGCTCATCCTCTTCGATAACACCGACCTCGGGTGGGGCAGCGCGCGGCGGGGGAACGGCGCGCGCCGCCGGCGCGAGGGCGCGGAGCCTGCGCACTGTCCGGCCCCCGAAGCCGAGGACCTCGCGGTCGTGGGCGAGGCGGTGGGCGCGACGATCGGGCTCACGCCGATCTGGCGCGCCGGAGCGCTCCTCCACCGCCTGCGGGGCGCGGCCGACGCGGGGCTCGCGGCCTCGAGCTGGACCGAGGCGCTCGGGTGGGCGGCGCGGACGGCGCGCGAGCGCGGCCGGAAGATCACGTCGCTGCAGGCCTGGGGGCACGGGGGCTGGGGGTACATGCGCCTCGGAGAGACCCGGCTCGACGAGGCCGCGCTGCAGCCGGGCTCGCCGCTCGACGGGGCGCTCGACGCCCTGAGGGCCGAGCTCGCGGGGCCGGACGCGCTCGTGTGGCTCCGCTGCTGCAGCGCCTTCGGCCACACCGGCCAGGCGTTCGCGCGGGCGCTCGCGAGCCGGCTCGGTTGCCGGGTCGCGGGGCACACGTACATCATCGCGTTCTATCAGAGCGGGGCGCACTCCCTGCGCCCGGGCGAGGCGCCGTCGTGGGATCCGCGCGAGGGCGTGCGCTTCTCCGGCGGGCAGCCGGCCGGCGCCGCGTGGTCGTCGCGCACGGCGCCGAACACCGTCTCGTGCCTGACGGCCGATCTCCCGCCGGGCTACTGACGCTGCGCCCCGGCGCGGCCGGGCCCGCTCCACCGATGCCGCGCGCGCTGCGCGCCCGGCGACGCTCGACCCGCTTCCTCGCGCGGGCGTACCCTTGCCGGCATGACGCCGTCCGAAGCGCAGCGAGCCCGCGCGCTCGATCTGCTGAGCCGAGGAGACATGGCCGGCGGGATCGCCGGGCTCGAGGGGTACCTCGCGGGCGCGCCGGACGACGCGGGGGCGTGGCGCGCGCTCGGGGCGGCGTGCTCGGCGGCGGGTCGCTGGGCGGACGCGGCGCGGGCGCTCGCGCGCGCGGTGGATCTCGACGGCGGAGAGGTCGAGGGGCGCCTCGCCTACGCCCGCGCGCTGGTCCGCCTCGGCCGGCTCGACGACGCGGCCGCAGAGCTCCGGCAGGGCGCCGCGATCGAGCCGCCCGACCCGCGGGTGCTGCGCGAGCTCGGGATCGTGCTCTACGACGAGCGCCTCCATGACGAGGCGGCGCGCTGGCTCGCGCGGGCGTGCGAGGCGGCGCCGGAGGACGGGCGGGCGGCCTTCGCGCTCGGGCTCGCGCACGAGGCGCGGCGGGACATCGCGTCGGCCATCGCGGCCTACCGCGAGGCGGTGCGGCGCGCGCCGGCCTTCGCCGACGCGCGGCTCACGCTCGCCGACGCGCTCGCGTCGATCGGAGAGCACGAGCAGGCGCTGCGCGAGCTCGAGGCGCTGCTCGCGCGCGAGCGGAGCCACGAGCGGGCGGCGCGCAACCGCGAGGTGCTGCAGCGCGCGCTCGCCGAGATGCGAGCGCGCCGGCTGCTCGGCAAGACGGAGCGGGAGCTCGCGCAATCGGCGCTCGTCGTGGAGGCGCAGCTCAGGCGCCGCGAGACGCTGGCGCCGCCCGTGGCGGCGGAGGGAGGGGCGGCGCGGCGGATCGTCCGCTACACGGCGCCGCTCCTCGAGCTCCGCGTGACCCTCGACGCGAGCGGGGGCCCCGGCGGTGGCGCGATCGAGGCGCTGCACCTCGCGCTGACCGATCCGGACCGCGCCGCGCGCGCCGAGGACGATGTCTTCAAGGTCACCGTGATCGGCGAGGACGGCCGGCAAGCGCCGGTGAGCTACGCGACGGGCGCGTCGCTCACGTTCCTGCGCGAGGCGATCGGCTGCCCGATGACGCAGGCGAGCGCGCTCTACGCCTCGCTGCTCCAGGGGAGCCCCTCGGTCGACTGGGGCGGCGCGACGCTGCGGTTCGCGAGCGTCCCGGGCGCCGCGGGCAAGCCCGGCGGCGAGCGGCACGGCGTCCTGGTCAGCCGGCGCGGCTAGGCGGCCGATCGGCGGCGCCGGGCGGCGCGTCGCCGGCCTTGATCATCCCGAGATCGTGCAGCGACGAGTAGTGGCCGTCCGGCGCGAGGATGACGTGATCGACGAGCGGCACCCCGATCACCTCGCCGGCCGCGGCGACCGCGTCGGTCATGGCCACGTCCTCGGGAGACGGCGCCGAGTCGCCGCTCGGGTGGTTGTGCACGAGCACGAGCGCCGAGGCCGCGTCGGCGAGCGCGGCGCGCAGGATGTCCCTGGCCGTGACCGAGCACCCGTGGAGCCCGCCCTGCGCGACCCGTCGCGCTCCCCTCATCCCGTTGCGGCCGTCGAGCGAGATCACCCACATCTGCTCGTGATCGAGCGGGCCGAGCTGCGCCGCGCACCACGCCGCGATCGACGCCGAGGTGCGCACCGGAGGCCGCGGGCGCACCGCGCGCTCGAAGGCGCGCCGCCCGAGCTCGAGCGACGCGGCGATGCGGAGCGCCTTCGCGAGGCCGAGGCCGGGGTGCTCGGCGAGCGCGTGCGGACCGAGCCGCGAGATCCCCTCCAGCCCGGAGAAGCGCGAGAGGAGCGCGGCGGAGACGATCGTCACGGGGGTGCCGACCAGGCCGGTGCCGAGCACGATCGCGAGCAGGTCGGCGTCGCCGAGCGACCAGATCCCTTCCTCGAGCGCTCGCTCGCGCGGGCCGGCGAAGGCGGCGAGCGCCGCGGGATCGTTGGCGTACGGATCGGGGAGGTGATCGGACGGCAGCGCGGCGCGCTTCCACAGGCTCATGCGCGGGCGACAAGCACGCGACGGGCCCGGCGGCCGGCGCGCGGGGCCTCGGGGATCAGCGCGCCGGCGAGGCGGCGGAGCGGCGGCGGAGGGTGGCGACCGCCAGGGCTGCGCGGCGGGCCCGGCGCGCGGCGGGAGCGGCGCGCGTCACTCGACGCGGACGACCGTCCCCGCGGGCAGGCTCTCGGCGAAGGCGTCGCGCGCCGCGCGCACCTTCGCCTCGACGAGGCCGTCGAACGTGAGCTTCGTGCGGTACTCGACGCCGGACCACCGGGGATAGGAGCCGATGTCCACGTCGCGGTGGGCCTCGACCACGCGGTCGAGCATCGGCTTGAGCTGCCCCTCGTCGAGCGTCGTGAACACCGCGAACGAGATGAACGGCGTGCCGCCCGAGAGCTCCGCCTGGATGAGCGCCTGCTTCGCACGGAAGATCTGCGGCACGCCGGGCAGCATCCACACGTTGCGCATCACCACGGCCGGCCACGCGGCGCTGCCGCCGGTCACGAGCCGCGCGCCGTCCGGGATGCGCGCCATGAGCAGGTGCCCCTCGGTGAGCCGGTCGCCGTAGTACTCGCGCAGCATGCTCTCCATGTTGGGCGCGCTGACCACCGGCACGCCGAACGCGCGGGCGACGCCGGCGATCGTCAGGTCGTCGTGCGTCGGGCCCACGCCGCCGCTCGTGAAGAGCCCGTCGTGCGACGCCGCGAGCGCGCGCACCTCCGCGGCGATCACCTCGATGTCGTCGAGTACCATGACCGCCCGCTCCAGCTTGACGCCGAGCGCGCGCAGGGTGCCCGCGAGCACGAACAGGTTCTCGTCAGCGATCTTCCCGCTGAGCAGCTCGTTGCCGATGATCAGCGCCGCTGCGGTCCTCATCTCACCCTTCTTCCGCTCAGCTCTCGAACTCGCGCGTCACCGGGCGCCCGTCGGCGTCCATCCCGAGCAGCTCCTCGACGCGCTTCTCCGCGCGGTCGAGGCGCTCCTGCGCCGACCGCGACAGGCGGATGCCCTCCTCGAAGAGCGAGAGCGCGCGCTCGAGCGGCAGGTCCCCGCCCTCGAGCTCCGCCACGATCTTCGCGAGGCGGCGCGTCGACTCCTCGAACGACGTCGCGCCCGCGACCGCGGCCTTGTCGCCGCTCGCGGGAGCGCGATCGGCCTCGGCCGCGGACGGCGTCGATGCGGCGCGGGGCTCCGCGCTCGATCTTACGGCCGATACCACGGCCGCGCCGCCCCCGTCCGTCGCGTTGCTCATCGTCATGAGCCAGCGTCCCCCGGAGGTGCGGCCGGCGCAAGCAGGACAGAGCTCACGCCGGGCGGCACCGCCGGCACGAGGAGCACGCCGTCGGGATCGGCCACGACCGGGACCGCCAGCCCATCCGGGCGGACGAGCCGCGCCGGCCGCGAGGACGCGCTCGCGACCGCGCTCTGGTCGTTCGGGTCGATCGCGATCCACACCACACCCGTGGCCAGCGCGGAGCGCGGCGGGGCGAGCGCCGGCGCGCCGGCGCCGGAGAGGGCGGCCCGCGCGAGCGCGCGCACCCCCTCGTCCGGATCGAGATCCCGCGCCGCGAGGAGGACCCGCCTGCGCTGCACCTCGGTGCGCCGCGACAGCCCGCGCACGATCGCGCGGCGCACCGAAGGGTCGTCCTCGAAGCGGTAGGCGCGCGCGAGGAGCGACACGCTGTCGGGCATGGGGTCGCTCCCGAGGCCGAGGGCGACGTGCGCGCGCACGACGGGATCGCTCCCCTCGAGCAGCCGCTTGAGCCTGCCGCGGACCACCTCGTCGTCGCGGGTCGCGAGCGCGCGCGCCGCGAGCGGCGACAGCGGCCCCCCCTCCTCCGCGAGGGCGGCGAGCCGCGAGGTCGCGATCGCCCCGCCCCCGGGCTCCGCGAGCAGCGCGACCCCCGCGGAGATCGCCGCCGCGTCGGGCGCGGCGTCGTCGTCGTCGTCGCCGCCCGGCGCGGCGGCGCGGCGCGCGGCGAGCTCCGCGACGAGCGGCGCGAGCGCGGCGAGGGCGCGATCGCCGAGCGCGAGCGCGCCGCGCGCCGCCGCGTGGACCGCCGCGCGATCGCAGGAGGCCGGAGAGCACCCGCCGACGACCTCGACCGCGTCGCGGAGGCCGAGCGCCACGGCGCCGAACACCCCGACGGCGCGATCGCTCGACCCCTTCGGCGCAGCGAGCGCGGCGAGGAGCCGCCCCTCGAGCGCCGCGGGCGCGTCGCGCAGCACGAGCCCGCGCACGACGCCCGCGCGCAGGCCGAGCCTGCGGAGGTCTGCATCCTTCGCGGCGCGCGGGCCCTCGAAGAGCTCCGCGACGGCGGCCCGCGCCTCGGCCCCGGGCATCGTCGCCAGCGCGAACGCCGCCGCCGTCGCGAGCTCGGGGCGCTCGGTCGTCAGCCGGCGCAGCTGCCGCGCCGCCTCCGCGCCGCCCGCGCGGCCGATCGCGGCGACGGCGCGCGGCTGGGCGTCCGCCGGGAGCAGCGGGAGCGCGCGCGCGAGCGCCGGCGCGAGCCGCTCCGCCGGCGCGAGCTCGGCCATCCTGAGCCCGTCGAGCCGGCCGAGCTCGGATCCGAGCAGCGCGGCCACCGCGTCCGGCGCCTCCGGCGCGCCGAGGTGGACGAGGATCTCGACGGTCGGCTCGAAGAGCCCCGGCTCCGGCCTGCGCAGCCACGCGCGCGCCTTCGCCAGCGCCGCCTCGTCGCCGAGCCGCGCGAGGGCGCGCGCCGCGGCCACCTGCGCCGCCCGGTCGCCGCCCTCGAGCATCGGCCGGAGCGCCGCGATCGCCCGGAGATCGCCGAGCTCGCCGAGGAAGCTCACGAGCGCGGGCTCGATCCGCTTGCGGCTCCCGAGCAGGAGCTGGAGCGACTCGGGCGGGTACGCCTTGATCGCGCGCGCCGCGGCCTCCCCCGCGGCCCCGCCCTGCACGATCGCGTTCACGAGCGCGCCGAGCGCGCGCCGCTCGCCGGTGCGCGCGAGCGCGAGGGCGGCCGTCCCGCGCAGCACCTCGCCGAGCGGCGAGGCGGCGCCGCGCGCGGGGCCGCCGCCCTCCGAGAGCTCGCGCGAGAGGAGCTGGCGCACGCTGTCGCGCGGTGCGTGCGCGGCGAGCGCCCGCACCGCGGCGAGGCGCGCCCTGGGATCGCGCGCCGCGGGCGACCCCTGCTCGAGCGCGGCGAGCAGCGCGCTCACCGCCTCCTCGGTGCCGATCGATCCGAGCCGCTCGATGCCGCGCAGCCGCGCCTCCGGGTCCCCCGACGAGAGCAGCCGCTCGGCGACGGGCACGCCCAGGCTGCCGCGCAGCGGCGCCGCGCCGGCCTCGGCGCCCGCCGGCGTCTTGCCGCCCTCCTCCGCGGCCTGCGGCGCCCGCGCGACCGGCTGCGGCGCTGCCGAGCCCGCCACCGCCGTGGCCGCGATCGCCGCGGCGAGGCCCAGGGCGCGGGGGCTTCCAGGGAGGAATCGCATACGCTGCGCCGTACTATCCCGCGATCGACGGCCCGCTGTCACTCCCCAGGCTGAGCGGCGCCGGGCCCTGTCAGCGCCGCTCAACGCCGCTCAGCGCCGCTCGGCGCCCCGTGCGAGCCTGGAATTTGATGGAAGCACGCGCTAGGTCGACCTACGGTGCAGCCGCGAAATGCGCCTGTGAGTGAGGTGACGCTTGATCGACCTGGTACGGACACTGGAAAAGGCCATCACGGTATCCGCCAACAAGGCGTGGCCAGTCTTGCAGCGCCTGAGCCGGCTCGGCGGCGAGCCCAAGCCGTTTCACCCGAAGTGGAGCGACAAGCCGATCCCGAGGGGCGGCCAGCGCTCGAAGCCCCCGCTCGGCTGGCCTCGCGAGACGGACAGCCTGTGCCCGCGCTGCGTCAAGGAGGCGCGCGCCGAGATCCTGAGTGGCAAGGCGGACTGGACGAAGCTCATCCACGACAAGCCCGGGGAGATCCGCGCCAGCATCGTCGCGCGCGACGGGCGCGTGGTCATGGAGAAGACGTGCCCGAAGCACGGCTTCTTCTCGGACACGATCTCGATCGACCCGGAGTTCCTCGCCCGGATCGAGCGCCTCTTCGCCGGCCGCGACGTCGAGATGACGCCGGATAAGATCCACAACCACGGATCGAGCACCATCCGGTACGGGCGCGGCGCGGTGCTCACTGTCGATCTGACGAACCGCTGCAACATGATGTGCGACCCGTGCTTCATGGATGCCAATCAGGTCGGCTATGTGCACGAGCTGTCCTGGGAGGAGATCACGCGGATCCTGGACGACGCGGCGGACGTGCGCCCGCGCCGCCAGATGTCGATCCAGTTCTCCGGCGGCGAGCCGACGCTGAGCCCGCATTTCCTCGACGCGATCCGGTACGCACGCCAGAAGGGGTACTTCGCGGTGCAGTGCGCGACGAACGGGATCCGCTTCGCGGAGGAGCCGGGCTTCGCCATGAAGGCCAGGGAGGCCGGCCTCCGGATGGCGTACCTGCAGTTCGACGGGGTCACGAACACCGCGAACAGCCACCGGAAGATCGGCAACCTCTACGACGTGAAGCTGCGGGCGATCGAGGAGCTCTCGGCCGCCGGGATCGACGTCATCCTGGTCGTGACGATCGTCAACGGCGTGAACAACGACCAGGTGGGCCCCATCATCGACTTCGCGGTCCAGAACGCCGACAAGATCACGGTCGTCAGCTTCCAGCCGGTCAGCTTCACCGGGCGCGACGAGGACATCTCCGACGAGCTGCGCGAGAAGCAGCGCTACACGCTGAGCCACCTCGCGCACGACATCGCCCGGCAGACCGGCGTGACCGACCCGCTCCGCGACTGGTTCCCCCTGTCGGCGCTCAGCCCCTTCGGCAACGTGACCGACCTGCTCGACGGCCCCGACAAGGACTGGGGGCAGATCAACTGCGGGTGCCACCCGAACTGCGGGATCGGGACCGTGCTGTTCGTCCACAAGAAGACGAAGAAGATGGTCCCGCTGCTCGACTTCATCGATGTCGAGGGGCTGCTCTCCGACCTGCGCGCCATCTTCGACGCCGGGCGCGGCCCCACGCTCACGAAGGCCCAGGTCGTCGCCGCGCTGCTGCGCCACTACCAGCCCGAGAAGGCGCCATCCAACTTCAATCTAGCGACGCTGGTGAAGCAGTTCATGAGCCAGACCGGCGCCGCGCACGCCGGCGAGGGCGACGCCAGCGCGTACGAGTGGCGGGTCCTGTTCGTCGCGGGCATGTGGTTTCAGGATCTGTTCAACTACGATTTCCGCCGCACCGAGATGTGCATCATTCCGTACGGAACGCAGCTCGGCGAGATCAGCTTCTGCGCGTACAACACCGGCGCCGGGTGGCGAAACATCCTCGAGAAGATGAAGGCAAACGCCACGGTGGCCGAGTGGTACAAGAAGCACGGCAGGCACCCTGTGCACGCAAAAAATAAGGATCTTCCTTTACCGGCCTACGACAACCCCCTAACGATCATCGAGCACGATCTTGCATTGCACGAGCGCGAGCAGGGCGGCCCGCGCGCGCGACCGCCGGCCAGGCGGCTGCCGATCGTGAGCTGATCGCGCATCCTCCCCCCCGCGCGCGTTGCGCCACCGTCCCCGAGCGCCGACAGAGAGGTCACGCCGGCCCCGCCTGTCGGCGAACGGTCGTAGTACACCTCACATCGGCAGGGAATCGGGTTGTCGCCGTGGCTGTGTGGGACGGGCGCGCGCACGCGGAGACCGGCGCATGACTCGTGGAGAACGCGCCACGCATGGTGTAGCCTGGCCATGTGACCTTGCACGGTGGCCGCTATGAGAGCTTGCGCGCCATCGCGTCGGGCGGCATGGCCACGGTGTATCTCGGGCGGGCCGTCGGCGCCGGCGGGTTCGAGCGCCTCGTCGCCCTGAAGATGATGCACCCGCACATCGCGGCCGAGCCCGAGTTCGTGGCGATGTTCCTCGACGAGGCGCGCCTCGCGGCGCGGGTCCGCCACCCCAACGTCGTCGCGACCTTCGATCTCGTCGAGGACCCGCTGTTCCTCGTCATGGAGTACATCGAGGGCCCGTCGCTGCACCTCCTGCTCCGCACGTGCGCGCGGGCGAAGCGGCCGGTCCCCATCGGGATCGTGCTCCGCATCTTCCTCGACGTGCTCGCGGGTCTCCACGCGGCGCACGAGCTCACCGGGTCCGACGGCGAGCCGCTCCACCTCGTGCACCGCGACGTCTCGCCGCAGAACGTGCTCGTCGGCATCGACGGCGTCTCGCGCATCACCGACTTCGGCGTGGCCCGCGCCGAGACGAGGCTCATGTCGACGCAGGGCAACGCGCTCAAGGGCAAGCTCTCGTACATGGCGCCCGAGCAGATCCGGGCCGAGCAGGTCGATCGCCGCAGCGACGTGTACTCGGCCGGCGTGGTGCTCTGGGAGATGCTCACGGAGGAGCGCCTGTTCAAGGCCGACAATGACGGTGCGTTGATCGCGCAGATCCTCCAGGGCCCGCCCGCGGGTCCGCGCGGCGTGGTGCCGTCGGTCCCGGCCGCGATCGACGGGATCTGCCTGCGCGCGCTGCGCGCCGACCCGGACGAGCGGTTCCCTACCGCAGCGGCCTTCGCCGAGGCGCTCGAAGAGGCGGCCGCGCACACGCCGGGCCTCGCCGTGTCGTCGCCTCGCGCCGTGGAGGCGCTCATCAAGGAGATCGGCCTGCGCGATGTCACCGCGCCCATCAGCGTGCGGAACGGCCCCGCGTCCGGGCCGAGATCGGCGCGCCCGCCGCTCACCCAGCGCTCTCCTCGGAGCGAGCCCCTGCCCCTGAGCCAGCGCTCTCCGCCGAGCGAGCCCCTGAGCCAGCGCTCTCCGCCGAGCGAGCCCCTGAGCCAGCGCTCTCCTCTGGGCCTGCGGATCCTCGGGGCGGCGCCGGACAGCTCGGGCGCCGACGGCAGCGCGCCGGGGCTGAGCGCCGTCGTCTCCGAGGCCGTGTTCCGCCGGCAGCACATCGTGCGCCGCAGCGTGATCGCCAGCGTCTGCGCGGTCGCGCTCGCGGCCGGGGTGGGCGCCTTCCTCGCCGTCGGTCAGCGCGAGCCCGCCGCTCGAGAATCGGCGGAGAGCGTCCCCGCCCCCCCGAGCTCACCGCTTCTCCCCACGACCGTGGCCGACAGCGCGACGGTCCACGCGGCCGCGCCGGAGCAGCCCGGCGGGCCCACCGAGGCTCCCGTCCCCGGCGGCTCCGCCCAGGGCCCTGCCCCGGGCGTGATCGCACACGGTCCTCCTCCCGACCGACCCGCTCAGACCCCCGTTGCTGGCCGAGCCGCCCAGGGCTCCGCTCTCGGCAGGTCCGCACACGGCCCTGCTTCCACCGCCAACCGCGCGACGAACGCGGCCCCGCGGCCGGCCCCCAGAGCGACCCCGCCCGTGGCCGTCAAGCCCAGGACGAGCCGGCCGGACACGCGCACAGCGAGCGGCTCCAACGTCTCGAAGACGAAGCCGGCGCCCCGCTCATCGGCCGTTCGCAGCGCAGCGCCGAAGGCGCCGGAGCCGAAGCGGAGCGTTCCGCGGGCGACCTCCCGGACGCCGTTCAACCCAACAGGGCTGTGACGCGCGACCCGGCGAAGCGGTGACGCGCGACCCGGCGAAGCAGTGACGCGCGACCCGGCGAAGCGGTGACGCGCGACGTCACGACGGTCGTGAGACGCCATCGGCGCACCTGCGTCCCAAAAGACGTCAGCGCTGGACAGACGCGGCACGCGGCGCCTGAGCACCGGCGCGGCGGAGCGCGTCGCGCGACGCCGGCCTGGCGATGCTCCTTTTTGCCGCCTCGTCCAACACTCCGGCCATGGAGGCCCGTCCAATGCTCCGGCGACCACGACCTTCCGCTGCCTCGGCTCAGCTCGCGCGACCCGAGGTCGCGCTGTCACACATTGAACGCCTCGCTGCGTCACCTACATCGTCGCAAGAGACAGCAGAAGGTCAGTCGTCATCTCACGAGCGCGACATAGGAGGTAGGCTATTCTTGTCGTGGGGCGGTATGTGCTCGCCCAAGTGAAAGACGCGCCGCGCGTCAGACGTTACCCCGGGGGAACCAGCTCATGCGCTCGCTTTTCGAGCAGGTGGTCGAGTGCTGCGGCCTCGCGCCCACATTCGCCAGGAAGATCATCCAGGAGGCCTGCGACCGGAGCGGTGTGTCGCCGCCCGAAGCGATGACGCCTGCCGATCTCATCCGTTCACTCCCCCAGATCCGCCAGGCCCTCGGCGTCTTCCTCGAGCCCTCGGAGGTCGCGCTGAAGACGGCCGCGATGCGCGCCCTCGTCAAGGGCTCCTGGCCGTCGATGCCCGCCGTCGTCCCCCCCGCCCAGAACCAGGAGAGCCGGACACATCAGGAGGAGCCGAAGGCCAAATCGAGCTCGTAAAGCTCGTAGTGCGATCGCTTCATTCCGAGCGCGACATAGGTCGACTGAGCACGCGCGTTCGCGGTCTCCACGTAGAGGCGGATGCCGCATACGTCCCCCGCGTCCGCCGCCACCTCGTGGACTCGCCTGTACAGCGCCCGGAAGATCCCGCTGCGCCGCGCCGCGGGTGACACGTAGACGGATTGGATCCACCAGAAAGTGCCGTTTCTCCAGTCACTCCATTCGTAGGTCACCATCAGCTGCCCAGCCACGTCGGAGGCGCGCTCGGCCACCAGATAGAACCCTTTGGCCTCATCCGCGATCAGCGCGGCGGCGCCGCGGAGGGTGGTGGCGGTGTCCAGCACCTTGCCCTCCGTCTCGAGCGCCATGGCCCGGTTGTTCGCCGCGATGATCGCCACGTCCGTGGGGACCGCCCGGCGGATGACGAGCTCTGTCACGAGGCGACCTCCCGGCGGGCGTCGCAGGGGCGTGCTCCCGGCGAGCGGCCGGAGGGCGGCCTGCAGGGGAGCTCGGGAGCGCGGCGTCGGATCGACATGGCCGACCCCATACCGCGGACCGCGCGGCTGCTCAACGGCTGCGTCCCGGTCTCGCGACGAGAGCGCAGAAGGCAGCGGCGAAGGCGCCGCCGCGGTGCGTTATGTTTCGAGATGCGATCATCGACGTGAGCGGCGGGCAATCCGGCGCACCGCGGTGATCCATGGAGCTTCGCGCCGGCGCGGCGCCGTCCGGCCGCCCCCTGTGCCGGCCGGCGGGGAGGTTGTGCTCCCCGCCCGATCGCGCGTACCCTCCGGGCGCGCAGCCTCCGGAGGGTGCCCCTTGACACTGCTCGTCAGCGACTCGATTGCCCAGCGCGTCCAGCGCCTGGAAATCCCTTTCAACAGCTTCGGGGTCGATCCTTACGGCATCTCCCGGAAGCACCTGGGTCTCTTTTTCTCGCTCCTCGACTTCTTTTACCATCATTATTTCTCGGTGGGCGTGACGGGCACGGAGAACGTCCCTGCGCGCGGGCGCGCGATGCTCGTCGGCAACCACTCGGGGGGAATCGCCATCGACGGAGCGATGGTGGTCGCATCGATGTTCTTCGAGATGGAGCCGCCGCGGCTGGCGGAGGGGATGGCGGAGAAATTCATCAATCGCCTCCCGTTCACCTCGCTCTGGTCGAGCCGCACAGGGCACTTCACCGGCCTCCCCGAGCACGCGAGCCGCCTGCTCGAGGACGAGCGGCTGCTCATGGTGTTCCCCGAGGGGGCGCGCGGCACCGCCAAGCTCTACAGCGAGCGCAACTCGCTCGTGAATTTCGGGTCCGGGTTCGTCCGGCTCGCGATGAAG
The DNA here is from genome assembly GCA_025924095.1 of Sorangium sp. GTDB lineage: Bacteria > Myxococcota_A > Polyangia > Polyangiales > Polyangiaceae > Sorangium. The sequence goes on along the minus strand of JAICEP010000009.1, from coordinate 3,280 downwards.
ACGAAGACCCCCATCCTCCCCTTCGGCTTCGTCGGCGGCGGGGACGCGGTGCCCACCGTCGCCAACTCGTACACGATCGGCCGGCTGTTCGGGGTGCCGTATATCCCGATCACCCCGTACCTCGTCCCGGCCCCGCTGCCGGTCCAGCTGGAGATCACCTATGGCGAGCCGATGACGTTCGCCGGGACCGGCGCGGAGGAAGACGAGGTGATCCTGGGCCACGTGGAGCAGGTGAAGGCGAGGATCGCCGAGCTCATCGAGGCCGGGCGAGGGCGGCGACGCAGCAAGCTCGCGCTGGACCAGCGCGGCGCCGCGCCGCCCAGGCCTGCTTCGTCGAAGGAGCGCGCATGAGGGTCCTCATCCCTGGAATCACGGGTCAGCTCGGCCGCAGGGTCGCGACGCGCCTCCTCGAGGAGGGGCACCAGGTGATCGGCATCGACCGGCGGCCGTGGCCCACCGCGCCGGCCGGCGTCGAGATGCACAACGTGGATCTGCAGAAGCGCGCCGCCGAGGAGGTGTTCCGCAAGAGCCGGCCCCAGGCCGTCATCCACATGGCGACCGTGACGCACCTCGTGGAGCAGACCGAGGAGCGGTATCGGATCAACCTCGGCGGCACGCGCGTCGTCTTCGACAACAGCCGCGCCTGCGGGGCCGAGCACGTGATCTTCGTCGGACGACACACGTATTACGGCGCTGGCCCCGAGTCGCCGCTCTACCACACAGAGGAGGATCCGCCGATGGCGGTATCCACCTTCCCCGAGCTCGCCGACCTCGTGGCGGCCGATCTCTACGCCTGCACGGCGCTCTGGCGCGCTCCCGAGCTCTGCACGACCGTGCTGCGGATGTGCTACACGCTCGGCCCGACGGGCCACGGCACGCTGGCGAGCTTCCTCCGCGGGCCTCACGTCCCGTACGTCCTCGGGTTCGACCCGCTATTCCAGTTCATGCATGAGCAGGACGTCGTGACCGCCATCTGCCTGGCGCTCGAGAAGCGCATCCGCGGCGTCTACAACGTCTCGGGCCCCCAGCCCGTGCCCCTGTCGCTCATCATCCGGGCGGCGGGCAGGGTGGCGGTCCCCCTCCCCGAGTTCGTGCTGCGCAACGCGCTCGGCCGCTTCGGCCTCCCGAAGCTCCCGCGCGCGGCGCTGACCCACATCAAATATCCTGTCGTCGTGGACAGCGCCGCCTTCCGCGCCGCCACCGGGTTCAAGCACGCCATCGACGAAGCCCAGGCCGTCCGCGAGTTCCGCGACGCGCACCCGGTCCAGGCGGGCCGCCCCTGAACCGTCCGGAGATCTCCGGACATCACCCTTAGGAGGTTTCGTTGTTGTCGGACAAGGTCAAGCAGTTCGCGCCGGCCAGGCTCACCGCGGACGTCAGCACGCTGCCCGAGCCCGAGAGGAGGGCGCTCGGCAAGCTCATCGAGGCCTCGCGGCGGCTCGATCCCGTGTTCGACCGGCAGGCCTACGCCGCGAACCCCGAGCTCCGCGAGCGGCTCCTCTCGGACGCCACCCCGGAAGGGCGAGACAAGCTCGCCTATTTCGACATCATGCGGGGCCCGTGGGACAGGCAGGATCACCACCGCCCCTTCGCCATCGACAGGCCCCGACCGCCCGGCGCCGGCTTCTACCCGGAAGATCTCGCGGCCGACGAGCTCCACGCGTGGACGAGGCAGCACCCGGGCGACAAGGAGGCGTTCGAGGGCCTGTTCACCCTCATCCGCCGCGACCAGGGCGGGCTCGTCGCCGTGCCGTACAGCCAGGCCTACGCGGCGTGGCTCGGCCCCGCCGGCGCGCTCCTCGAGGAGGCGGCGGCGCTCACGGCGAACGAGAGCCTCCGCAGGTTCCTGAGGTCGCGGGCCGCGGCGTTCCGCTCGGACGACTACTATGCATCCGACAAGGACTGGATGGATCTCGACAGCCCAGTCGAGGTGACCATCGGCCCTTACGAGACCTACGAGGACGAGCTCCTCGGCCTCAAGGCATCGTTCGAGTCGTTCGTCACGGTGAGCGACCCGGCGGCCTCCCGGAGGCTCTCCAAGTACAAGGAGCTCCTCCCGGAGATGGAGCGCAACCTGCCCATCCCCGATGAAGTGAAGACGCAGCGCGGCGGAGAGAGCCCCATCCAGGTCGTGGACCTTGTCTTCAGCGCCGGCGACGCCCGCAAATCGGTCCAGACGATCGCGTTCAACCTGCCGAACGACGAGCGCGTCCGCGCCGAGAAGGGGGCCAAGAAGGTCCTGCTCCGCAACGTCATCGAGACGAAGTTCGAGCTGATCATGCGGCCCATCGCCGAGCGCATCCTCGACCCGGCGCAGCTCGAGCACCTGTCCGCCGACGCGTTCTTCAACGAGACGCTCTTCCACGAGCTCTCGCACAGCCTGGGCCCGGCGTTCACGCGCGCCGACGGAGAGCGGGTCGAGGTGCGGCTCGCGCTCGGCGCGACCTACTCGGCCATCGAGGAGGCCAAGGCCGACGTGATGGGCGCCTACAACGTCCTCTTCATGATCCAGCGAGGCCACTTCGCCGAAGACTTCCGGGAGAAGCTCCTCGTCTCGTATTTCGCGGGGCTCTTCCGGAGCACCCGCTTCGGCGTGGCCGAGGCGCACGGCAAGGGCGCCGCGCTCCAGATCAACCGCTTCCTCGAGGAGCGCGCCGCCCGCTTCGAGCCGCAGACCCGGCGCTTCACGGTCGACGCCGCGGAGCTCGAGGCCGCCATCACCCGCCTCGTCCGTGACCTCTGCCTCCTGCAGCACCGCGGCGACAGGCAGGCCGCCGGCGAGCTCCTCGCCCGCTACGGGGAGGTCTCGGAGCCCATGCGGCTGGCGCTCGGCGGCCTCGAGGGGATCCCGATCGACATCCGGCCGATCTACCCGCTCGCCGGCGAGTGAGCCGCGCTCACGGCGAGCGAGCGGCGCTCACGGCCCGAGCTGGACAAGGAACGCGTCGCCAGCGCCGCGGCTCGTGACCACACCGCTCCCGAGATCGAGGACGCCGTCGAAGCGGCCGGTCACCCAGCTGCCGCCGAGGGGATCGACGGCGACCGAGGCGCCTTGCTGCTCGCCCGAGTCGCCGAACGAGCGCAACCAGATCGGGTTGCTGGCCGGGTCGAGCTTGGCCACGAACGCGTCGGCGGCGCCCGTGGCCGAGCGCACCACGTCCCCGAGCTCGATGCTCCCGTGGAAGGCCCCGGTCAGCACGATATTGCCGGCCAGGTCGATCGCGACCGACGCGCCCTCCTGGTCGGCGTCGTCGCCGAAGTCCTCGCACCACTGCAGGAC
>JAICEP010000008.1 GCA_025924095.1 Sorangium sp. | reverse complement strand
GGGGGCCGCCGCCCGCCACCGCCGCGAGGCCGAGATCGATGATTGTGGCGCGGTGCCCGCCGTCCCGGGCGGCCGCGGTGAACGGCGCGCCGGACAGGATGAAGAGGTTCTCCGGCTTGCTGTCGCGGTGCACGTAGCCGCGCGCGTGGACCGCCTCGAGGGCCCGGAGCGCGGCGCGGACGAGGGAGCACGCCGCGCGCGCCGGCATCTGGCCGGCTGCGCCGGACGCGACCATGCGGTCGGCGAGCGTCGGGCCGTCGAGGTACTCCATGACGAAGTACGGCAGCCCGGAGGGGAGCTGGCCGCACGCATGGACGACGGGCACGTGGGGCGGGCCGATGTCGTGGAGGGCCCGCATCTCCTCGACGAGGCGGACGGCGGCGTCGGGCCGGTCGGCGCGCGCGACCTTGATCGCCACGGTCGGACCGCCGTCCTCCGGCTCGGCCGCGAACACGGCCCCGAACCCGCCCGCGCCGGCGAGCCGCAAGCCGCGGTAGCCCGCGATGCTGGGCGGCGGCGCCTCGAGGAGCCAGCCGGCGCTGGAGTCGTCGGCGCCGCTCGGCGCGCCCGGCTCCGGGCCGGCCTGCCGCACCACCGGGCCGTGCTGCGGACACCCGGGATCCGCGTGCGCGACCCGCCGGCCGCAGTCCCTGCACCGCGCGGCGAGCGCCCCGGCACGGGCAACGCGTCCGTCTCGACGAGCATCGGGCAACATGGGGGCCTCAGCGCAGGAACGTCGTAATCACCGCGGACGACGACTCGCCTCCATGGTTGGTGCAGCTCGGGCGATAGCCGCCGGCGGCGCTGAGCCCGCCGCACGCGAGATCGCATGAGCCCACGATGTGAATGTTCGGGCATTCCCGGACGTTGCCGTCGGCTCTGAGGAGCCCCGCGGCGCAGTCCCTGCCGAGGGCGCGAGAGCTCTCCGCGTTCGACTCGTTGTAGCAGGCATAGAAGCGGGGGGAGCTCGTGAACAGGTTGCCCCAGAACGCGCCCTCTTCCCTCGGATACGACGTGACCTCGCTCCGGTCCGGGTACCTGAGGGCCACGTGTGGCCCGCGGGACGAGATCATCACCGAGACGCCAGCCCGGTTTGCGCGCGACGCCACGCAGGCCGAGATCCACTGCTTCCGGGAGACGCTCAGCGGCTCGTCGCGCCAGCCCGGCGCGAGCCCGAGGTGGCCCGAGTAGACCTCCTCATGCAGCTCGCCGAGCTCGTCGTGCCACGAGAAGCTGAGCGACTGCGATGGGGTCAGCGCGCAGCTGACAATGTATTGAAGGAGCTGCCTGGACATCGCGCCGAGCTCCCCTGGGTCGGTGATGGCGGTGAAGGCGGTCTCCGCGAGGCTGCTCCCCTCGAGTCTGTTCGGGGCGAGCGTGCTCGGGTCGAGCGCGTTCGGGTTGAGGGCGTTCGGGTTGAGCGCGTTCGGGTTGAGCGCGTTGTAATTCCGGAGCGCACTTGAGACCTCTTCGACCGACCCCGATTCCGCAGAAAATCCGTCGCTGCCACCGCAGCACGGCAAGCAGGGCAATGCGACCAACAGAAGCATGCGCAGGTGCCGCGCGTAAATTCGCCTCTTCATCTGTTCCCCCCATTCTGCTAGCAGATGGAATAGGCTACCGTCGGGATAACGATGGATTTACTGTACCACCAGGTGAAGCGACGTGTAGCGCCAACACGATCGTCCCGTGCTGGTAAAAACGTCGCTCGGGTGAGCCCTTAGTCGTATCGGGGGGGTTATGACATTGGATGCGATGGCAACGCGTGATAACGAGACGCGGGCATTCTCCCTGGAGGAGAGGTCGTTCTCCCGAGGCGAGCTGCCGTGCGGCGCGCGCGCGGGCAATTACAGTGTTGGGGCGCCCATCGCCCGGGGCGGATGTGGAGCTGTGTACGAGGCGAGACATCTCCAGACGGGCGCGCGTGTGGCGATGAAGGTGCTGCACGGGACGCTCGCCGCCTCGCCGAAGATGGTGAAGCGCTTCCTGCGCGAGATCGAGGTGGTGCGGCTGCTCAACCACCCTGGGATCGTCGAGATTCATGACGCCGGCGAGCTCCTGGACGGCCGGCCGTTCTACGTGATGGAGCACCTCGACGGGGTGACGCTCGACGTGCTCCTCCGGCAGGAGGGGAGGCTCTCGCCGGAACAGGCGCTCGACCTGCTCGAGCCGGTCTGTTCGGCGCTCGACGCGGCGCACGCCGCCGGCATCATTCATCGCGACGTGAAGGGCAGCAACATCTTCGTCTCGCGGGGCGCGCCGCGGGCGGTCAAGCTCCTCGATTTCGGGATCGCGAAGATGATGGAGCCCGACGAGGGGCCGAGCGGCTTCACCACGGCGGGCAGGGCGCCCGGCACACTCACGATCATGGCGCCCGAGCAGATCCTCGGCGGCCCCCTCGACGCCCGCGTCGACGTGTATGCGCTCGGCGTCCTGCTCCACCGGCTCCTCACGGGCAAGCTCCCGTTCTACTCGCCGGACGCGGCCGAGCTGCTCCGGCAGCACCTGGAGGAGCCTGCGCCGCGCCCGAGCCGGCGCACCCCGTTGCCGCCCGCGCTCGACGCGGTCGTGCTGCGCTGCCTGGAGAAGCAGCCGGAGCACCGCTACCCGTCGGTGAAGAGCTTCCTCTGCACGCTCCGCGAGGCCGTGGGCGAGCCGACGTCGGGGCGGAGCAGCATGCCGGAGATCGAGGTCGACGCGATCGCGGTCTACCTCGACCTCCGGCTGCGAACCGACGCCGACGACATCGACGATACGCTCGCCGAGGAGCTCGGCCTCGTGCTCGACATCGCGGAGGAGCGCCTCCGCGATGCCGGGCTCACGCTCGTGTCCGTGACCGGCAGCGAGATCCTCGGCGTGCGGCTGCTCTCCGGCGACCCCGGGGAGGCGCTGCGGGAGCGCGCGGCGGTGATCGAGATCGCCGCCGCGCTCCACGAGGAGATCGGGCTGAGGAGCCGCCCGGACACGCTCGTGCACCCGAACCTGTGCCTGCACGCCGGGCGGGTCGTGGTGCGCTCGATGATCCACCCGGAGATCCTCGGCGGCGACCTGGCCCGGGTCGGCGCGTGGGCGCCGGTCGAGCCGGTGCACGGGCTCTGCGCGACGGAGGAGGCGGTCCGCGGGGTCGACGGACTCGAGCTCTCCCCGGGGCCGGACGGCCTCGCGCTCATCGGCGAGCTCGCGGCGCAGTGCTCATCGCCGGCGCCGACGCTGCGAAGCCCCGCGGTCTGAGGCGGCGGGCGCGCGGTCCTCGGCGTGCGCCGCTCGTCGCTCGTCGCGCGCCGCCGCACGTCGCGCGGCTTGCCCGCGACGTGCGGTGTCAGGGAAGCGACGGGCGCGCGCCCGGCGTGGACCCCCTGGCGGACTCGGGAGCTCCCGGAGTCGATATGACGACGCAAAAACAATCGTGAGGCGATTGCCGCTGGACGATAGATGCCATTATAAGGGCCGCCCGTGGGCGCCGGTCCGCGCCTCGCCGTTCCGGGAAGCTTTCATGTCCATGCGCCTCCAGCAAGCTCTCCAGACCCTCCTTGATTCCGCCCCTCTCCTCCGCGACGCATCGAGCAGCGGCAACGTCCGGGTGCTCGCGTCGCTCCTCGGGCCCGCCTTTCGCGGCTTCGTCCAGCGCCGCGGCAAGGGCGTGGGCTCGACCGATATCTCGGTTGGATACGAGGCCAGCTTTAACTGGAGTTACGGGCGGGACGACCCCGACATGGCGAGGCTCTACCACCTGGCCAAGACGTCCCAGTGGAACGCGACGACCGACCTCGACTGGTCTCGGGACGTCGACTGGTTCGATCCGGCAATGCCGCTCTTGCCCGACAGCTGGATGCCGCCGTCCAAGCTGCCGGGCTGGGGCAGGCTCTCCGCGCGGGAGCGGGCGACGCAGCGCCACGGCCTCCTCTCCTGGATGCTGAGCCAGTTCCTGCACGGCGAGCAGGGCGCCCTGTTCGCGGCGTCGCAGGTCACCGAGTGCGTGCCCTCGCTCGACGCCAAGCTCTACGGGAGCACGCAGGTCGCCGACGAGGGGCGCCACGTCGAGGTGTTCCACGCCTACCTCACGCAGAAGCTGGAGAAACTCTACGAGATCAACGACAACCTGTATGTCGTCATCGACGCGATCATGAGCGACGGGCGGTGGGACATGAAGTTCCTGGGGATGCAGATCATGATCGAGGGCCTCGCGCTCGGCGCGTTCGGCTCGATTCGCCAGGTGACGAGCGAGCCGCTCCTCAAGGACGTCCTGCGGTCGGTGATCACCGACGAGGCGCGCCACGTGCATTATGGAGTCCTCGCGCTGAGCAGGTTCTACCGCGAGGGCATAGGCGAGCGGGCGCGCAGGGAGCGGGAGGACTGGGCGTTCGAGCTGTCGCTCTTGCTCCGCAACCGGTTCCTGGCGCACGAGTTCTATGACGAGTTCTACGCACATCGCATGACGCGCTCTGCGTGGGATAAGCTCATGCTCGACAGCGACCTGATGGGGTTCTTCCGCCGGACGATGTTCAAGCGGATCGTCCCGAACCTGAAGCGGATCGGCCTGCTCTCCGGGCGGATCCGGCCGCGCTACGCCTCGATCGGGCTGCTCGAGTACGAGCACGGGCGGTCGGCCAGCGAGCTGACGGCCAAGGAGCTGCTCGACGACGCGTGAGACCGGGGCGAGCGAGGCCCGGGGGCGGCGCGGGCAGGGCGGACGCCCGCGCCGGCCTCCGGGGCGCGATCAGCAGGTGGCGCCGAGGCAGGCCGCGACCTCGACGGCGCACCGCTCCTGGATGCAGCCGAAGTCGCCGTTGCAGGCGGGGAGCAGCGGGAGGGCGCACGTCATGACCTGATCGACGAAGAACTGGACGTCGGCGCAGCCCCGCGACACGCAGCTCGAGACGCACGCCAGGCTGAAGGCCGGCGGCGACTGCTCGGTGTCGATGCACCGGGAGGTGCAGGCGATGACCTCCTGGCAGTCCGCGACCTCGCACGCGCCGCAGTCCGCCGGACAGACGCTGCACGTCTCGAAGCTCTCGCAGACGCCGTTCGGGCACACCGAGCACACGCCGCAGTCGCGCTGGCACGACGCGCACGTCTCCGTCCCCGAGCAGGCGCCGTCGCCGCAGGAGGCGCAGGCGCCGCAGTCCGCCGGGCACGAGAAGCAGCTCTCGATCCCGGCGTTGCACACCCCGTTGCCGCAGGGGGCGCAGGCGCCGCAGTCGGGGGCGCACGAGGAGCAGTCCTCCGACGCCGCGCAGAAGCCGTCGCCGCAGCCCGCGCACACGCCGCAGTCGGCCGGGCAGGTGAGGCACGTGTCGGCGCCGCTGCACGCGCCGTCGCCGCAGTTCGGACAGACGCCGCAGTCGAGCGGACAGCTCGAGCACGACTCGGGCCCCAGGTCGCAGGCGCCGTCGCCGCAGCTCGGACAGAGGCCGCAGTCCGAGGCGCAGTTGCCGCAGTTCTCGGGGCCCGCGCAGGCGCCGTCGCCGCACGCCCCGCAGACGCCGCAGTCGCCCGGGCAGCTCGAGCACGTCTCGGCGCCGTTGCAGGCGTCGTCCCCGCACCCCTGGCAGCTGCCGCAGTCGGGGGCGCAGCTCCCGCAGTCCTCCGCGCCGTCGCAGACGCCGTTGCCGCACGCCCAGGGATCGGCGCCGGACGAGCCGAAATCTTCCCATGTCTCGGTGCGGCCGCAGCCCGCGCCGAGCCCGGCGACCGCGGCGGCAACGAGCGCGGTCCAGGCGAGGGCGCGCGCGGAGAAGAAGCCAGGGCGATGCCGCCCGGACCGCAGCAGGAAGCTCAGCCGGCTAGTGGTACCCATACGATCGGCTCCCGGGGCATGAGAGATCGGGTTGTAAGGAGGAGCGGAGGCGGCTCGCGGGCCGCGGCGGCGCCGCGCCGAGCCGTCCACAAACGACGTGCGGACGGAACATACATGGAGAGCGTCGGCGGAAGGCGTCAAAGCACAGGCGCGCCGCCCTCGCGGCGCGGCCGGTGCCGGGGGTGCGCGGTGAGCTGCCGGGCTCGGCGCCGCGCTCCCCGGCGTCCGGTCGGAGAGGCGGGACGGAGCCGCAGGCACAAAATGAAAGAGGGCGACGCCTCCGGAGAGGCGCCGCCCAAAGCACTCCGCGGTGCGCGCTTCACCCAGGAAGCGGCGCGCCGCGCAGGAGGCTCACTGCGCCGGGGCAGCCGCCGGGTCAGCCGGGGGGGCCGCCGCCGGGTCGGCCGCGGGGGCCGCCGGGTCGGCCGCGGGGGCCGCCGGGTCGGCCGCGGGGGCCGCCGCCGGGTCGGTCGGCGCCGCCGACGGGTCGGTCGGCGCCGCAGGGCTGCCGCCGCAGGCGACGGCGAGAGACGAGACCGAGACGGCGACGAGCGCAAGAACGAGCTTGTTCATGGGAATCCTCCGAAATAGGGGGCGGCGAGGCCACCCCCAAACAGCAGACGTATGAGCCGCACGTCAAATCCGGCGGCCACCCACCCAGACGCCGCGGGTCGACAGAACGGCTCACAGTTTTTTCGATGAGCCGCCCGGGCCCCACCAGGCGTCTGGAAAGCTGTGGGAAGCTCGGGGCGCACCTGACTGTGCTCCGGACAGGAGCCCGGGACGCGAGGCTCCGCCTGGGCCGAGGGCCCGCTTCCCGCGGCGGCGTCTCGATCCCACCCCGGCTGCTCCTTTTCAGGTACACGAACCCATGGCTCTGAGACCTCAGCGAGGGCGCCTGCGCCTTGTCGAACCGGCCGTCCCGGTGGCGGAGGCTCAGGCGGAGGTGGGTGAGGCAGGGTCCGCCTTCGCCCCGGAGGAGCGCGGCCGGAGCGATGTCCAGCCCGGAAGCGCGCGCGGAGGGGGCGCCGGGGACAGGCGGAGCGCCGTCGCGGGCGTGCCGGCGGAGCGGGGGGGAGGCCTTACGGAGCTGCCGGACGCGCAGCTCGTGGTGCTCGGCGCGCGGGGGGACGTGAACGCGCTCGAGCAGCTCTACCGGCGGCACGCGGCCTTCGCCATCCACCTCGCGACGCGCATCGAGGGCTCGGCGCGCGACGTGGAGGACATCGCGCACGACGCGTTCCTCCGCGCCTTCGAGCGCCTCGGCGATCTCGTGGATCCCGCCGCCTTCCGCGCCTGGCTCGGCTCGATCGTCGTCCACAAGGTCCGGTCGCGGATGCGGCGCGCGCGGCTGCTCGGCGTGCTCGGGATGGGCAAGTCGAGCGAGCCGGTCGATCTCGACGCGCTCGCGAGCCCGGCCGCCTCTCCCCACGCGCGCGCGCAGATCGCGCAGATCTACGCCCTGCTCCAGACGCTGCCGGCCGACGACCGGATCGCGTGGATCCTCCGCTCGGTGGAGGGGCACGATCTCGAGACGGTCGCGCAGATGACCGACTGCTCGCTGGCCACCGTCAAGCGGCGGATTTCTCGGGCGCAGCACTTCCTTGACGGTCACTTTGTCGATCCAACCCACAGCGAGGCGTCCTCATGAGCCGGCGAACGCTACCCCGGATTGCCCCGGCCGATCTGCGTGACCACGCGACCGAAGAGCGGATCGCGCGCGTCTGGGGCCGCATCGAGCACGACCTGGCGGCGCGCGAGCCGTCGTCGCCCCGCCGCGCGGGCGTGGCCGCGCTGCTCGCGGCGGCGACGTTCTCGGCGTTCGCCGGCGGCCTGTGGCTCGGCAAGGCGATCTGGAGCGAGGGGCAGGCAGCGTCGGCGCTCACCGCCGTGGCGCCGGCCGACGACGCGCCGTCGCTCGTCGACGTGTTCGCCGCGGGCTCGCGGGGGCGCACCTTCCAGCTGCCGGGCGGCGGCACGATCTCGCTCACGGCGGGCACCACCGTCGAGGTCGTGCAGGCGGACGGCGGCGCGCTGACGCTGCGGCTCGTGCAGGGCGAGGCGTGGCTCGACACCGTGAGCGGGACGCGCACGGCGGCGCTCTCGATCGTCGCCGGGGAGGCCCGGCTCGCCGCGGCGGCGGGCAGCGTGCTGCGCGTGAGGCACAACGTCGACGACATCGACGTCAACGTCGCGGACGGCTCGGTCAAGCTCACCTCGCCGGCCGGCTCGCGGGAGCTCGGGCGCGGCGACGCCGAGGAGGGCGTGCCGATCCGGCCGCCCACGGCGGTCGTGGCGCCGCCGGAGCCCCGGCGAGCCCGCGTCGCGTCGCTGCCGCGCTCGAGCGCGGAGGTGGCGCCCGTCGCCCCGCCGGTCGACGCGCCGGCCGCCGCGGCGGTCGCGGCGGTCGCGGCGCCGGACTGGCGCGCGCGGTACAACGCGGGCAACGTCGCCGAGGCGCTGCAGAGCCTGAAGCAGCAGAGCGGCGGCATCGACGGCGCCATCGCCTCGGCGAAGACGGCGAGGGAGCTGATGGACCTCAGCGACCTCCTGCGCGCGAAGGGCGGCGACCGCGCCGCCGCGATGCGCGCCTTCGCGCGCGTCGTCGAGGGGTTCCCGACCGACGCGTACGCGCCGATCGCGGCCTACAAGCTCGGCGACATCTACGCCAGCATGGGCGAGCAGGCGCTGGCGGCGAAGTATTTCGAGCAGGCGCGCTCGCTGTCCCCCGAGGGCAACCTCGCGGAGGACTCGTTCTGCAAGCGCATCCGCACCGAGGTCGCCGCCGGGCACAAGGACGAGGCCTCGCAGATGGCCAAGGAGTACGTGGCCACGTACCCGGACGGCCGGTGCGAGGACGTCCAGCGGATCGTCTCGGGCGAGGTGGAGGCCGAGGAGGGGGAGGAGGCCGCGCCGCCCCAGCCGCAGCCGGCCCCCGACGCGGCCCCCGCGCCGTGATCTACCCGCGCCCCGCCTCGTCGCAATTCGCCTCCTGCTGAGCCCGGCCGATAGGCTTGACATCCCGCAGCGGTTCTGTGCTTGCTTGCCGAGCCGGAGAACCGCTGAGGATGACCACCGCCGTCCGCACCAGCTCCCTACCCGCTCGCAACGACGCTCAGGCCCTCCCGCCGTGGAAGCTTGTGTTGCCGAGAGGCGGCTATGTCTCCTCGATGGAGGCGTTCACCACGGCCATGGGCGTCCCGGGGTTCGTGCTGCTCGACCTGGGCACGCTGGCCGGCGGCCAGGACGCGCACCGCCTCCTCGGGCTGCGGTATCTGATCGCCAACGGCGAGGTGTGGAGAGCGCACTTCGGCTGGCAGCGCGCGCTGGAGGCGGCGCTGCGCAGGGAGCTGCTCGGCGAGGAGCGGGTGCAGGAGCTCCTGTCGGCGGCGGAGGGCCTCCTGTCGCGGCTCCGGGAGGCGCGCGCGTCGATCACGCCCGCGGACCGCGACGGGTTCGCGCGGTACCTGGAGGGCGGGCTGCTCCGGGCGCTGAAGCGCCGTGATTTCGAGGAGGAGCGCTTCCTCAAGTTCCTGATCCTGGAGCAGGACGTGCCCGCGCTCCGCGACAAGGCGGCGGAGCTCCTGCGCTCCCGGGCCGGCGAGCTCCTGCGGGACGACGCGCAGGTGCTGGATCTCCTCTACGCCGCGGTGCACCGGCTCGACAGCTATCCCGCCACGACGGTGAGCGCGGGCCAGCTCAGGTACGTCCTCGTGGCGGACAAGGGGGAGATGGGCGTGCGGGCCACGCGCGAGGCGATCGCCCTCGGCAAGATCCCCGTGGTCCTCTACAGCCTGAAGGACGACGACAACGCACTGCAGGTGCGGATCGCGCGGGAGGGCGGCGGGTTCGCGGTGGGCCTCGAGGGGAGCTTCCGCGAGAGCTACGCGAACACCACCCAGATCGCGGACAAGGTGAGGGCCGAGTTCGAGCAGCGCTTCGAGGACGGGTGGCAGGACGAGCTGTCGCGCGCGGGCCTCTACCCGGGATACGGCCCGCTCGCGGAGAACGCCGGGGCGATCCGGCACTTCCGGCAGAAGAACATCGTCTTCATCGGTCCGATGCAGGACGTCGTGGAGAACGCCGGCGACAAGCGCAAATTCCGCCTGATGGCCCAGGACTTCGACGCGACGGCGGTGACGCCCGGGCTCGTCATCGACAGCAATGATCCCGACGAGATCCAGCGGATCATCCTGGAGGCGCACGAGGCCGGGCGCTTCACCTTCCCGGGGCGGCTGAAGGCCGCCAACGGCGGCGGCGGGCGCGGGCAGGCGGTCATCCCGACCGCGGAGCAGGTGCCCCAGGCCATCCAGAAGGTCCTCGGCGAGATCAGGGCGTACAACTGGCAGCCTGGCGTGATGTTCGAGCAGAACATCCCGGAGACGATCCACCTGGAGGTGCAGGTGCTGCGGGATCGCTACGGCAACACGCGGCACTTCGGCATGCGCGACTGCAGCGAGCAGCGCGCGAGCCAGAAGATCCAGGAGGAGGCGCCGCCGGCCCTGCTCCGTCGGTATCCCGGCCTGGAAGACCGGATCTGCGGGCTCGCCGTGCAGATCGCAGAGCGCGTGGGCTACGTGGGCGCGGGCACCGTGGAGCTGATGTTCAAGGACGGGAAGTTCTACTTCCTGGAGATGAACACGCGTATCCAGGTGGAGCACCCCGTCAGCGAGGAGAGCTACGCCATCAAGCGGAAGCGGAGCCGCGTCCCGGTGAACCTCGTCGCGTGGCAGATCCGCATCGCGGACGGGCAAGCCATCGACTTCGAGCAGCAGCACGTGGTGCAGACGCACTGCAGCCGCGAGTTCCGCATCAACGCGGAGAGCTGGAATCCGGATCTCAGGGACTCCCGGGACGGCGGCAAGGGGATGTTCCTGCCCAACGGCGGCATCTTCGATCGCATCGCGCTCCCGGACGCCGGCCCGATCCGCGAGGCGCTCGAGGACAAGGGCCTCACCGACCTGAAGATCCGCTTCGACTGCGGCTTCGAGGCGGGGGACGTCCTGGTCAACAAGGACCCCACGTTTGGCAAGCTCATTGTCTCCGTGAGCAGCAAGGACCCGGACAGGGCCTATGAGCTGCTGCGCCTCGCGTCCCTCGAGGTGCTGAAGAAGATGAAGATCGAGGGGCGGCAGGTGCGATCCGACGGGACGCCGATCGCGGGCTCGCCCTTCAAGACGAACCTCCAGGATCACGTGCGCATCCTGAGGATGCCGCTGTTCAAGCGTCATTCGAGCAACGATGGTCGAGGCCGCCACGTGAACTGGGTCGTGGCCGCGTTCCGCGAAGAGGCGTAGCCGGGGAGATCGCCGCGCTCGGCGCGTGGCGCTCGTGAGCAGAGCGCTGACAGCGAAATATTACGGGTGCGCGCGGTCGCTCTCGCTCGAGGGAGCGCCGTCGGGCAAGCGCAGCCCTGGCGAGGGGGTCACGGGCGACAAGAAAGAGGCAATTCAGACGGCAACGGGGTATGTGGCCAAGTACCCCGATGGCCGGTGCGAGGATGCCCAGCGGATCATCTCCGGCGTGGACGCGGCTGCAGAGGGAGGGCCTCCGCCGCCTGCCCCCGACGCGCGCCCGGCGCCGAGATCCCTCCGCGCCCGCCCTCGTCGCGGCCGTCCTCCTGCTGGGCTCCGCGGCCCCCGCCGCGGCGGCCGAGCCGCGGGCGCTCGTGGCGGGCATCGGTGGCGCCCCCGCGCCGAGCGCGCCGCCGATGCCCGCCGCGACGTCGCCCATCGAGGTGCGCGTCGCGCTGTCGCGCGGCGCGGCGGAGGAGGTCTCGAGCCTTCGCGTGCGGCGCCTGCTCGAGATCGAGCTCCCGGACGGCGCGGCGCTCGCCACCGAGCCGGTCGGTCCGCTCGGCGACCGCGTGGCGAACGTGTGGATCGACCGGCCCACCGCGGCCCGCCTCGAGATCCAGGTGCGCCTCGACGGCCGCGCGGTCGTGCGGCGGCAGATCGCCGTCTCCGGCCTCACCTCGGACGTGGCCGCGCGCCTCGTCGCGATCGCCGCCTCCGAGATGATCCGCGCCGAGGTGCGCCGGGCGCGCTCCCCGCGGCGGCCGCCGTCGCCGCGGCGCCCCACCCCGGACGAGGTCGAGCTCGCCTCGCGCGATCTCGACGCGCTGTCCGTCTCGGCCGGACCCTACGCGGCGGTCGTCACGGGCGGGCCGCAGGTGCTCGGCGGCGCCGGCCTGACGCTCGGCCTGCGGCGCCTGCGGCTCACCGAGTCGCTCTTTGCCCGCCTGCTGGCCACCCCGTCCGGCGGCGAGACGCTGCGCTGGCTCGAGGGCGGCCTCTCGGGCGATTACCGCTTCTGGCTCGCCGCCTCGTGGCGCCTGTCGATCGGCGCCACCGCGTCGGTCGCCTCGGTCAGGCTGCCTGCCGCCGCTTCCGTCGACGGCATCGCGGGCGAGCACGATACGTGGTCCGCCCGCGCCGGCCTCGGGCTCGGCGTGGAGACCCGGCTGGGCGGCCCCGTGTGGCTCGGGCTCACGCTGGACCCCGGGGTGGTGCTCCGGCCGGCGCCGTACGAGGCCGCCGACGGCACGGCGGGCGCCGTCGAGGGGGTCTGGCTGGGGGTCGGCCTCTCCCTCGCCACGGAGCGGCGCTCCTCGCCGCCGCGGTGAGGGGCGCGGCGCCGCCCGCGGGCGCGGATCCGCGGTATCGTGCTCGCTGATGGATGACGAGATCCTGGAGCAGCTGCGCGAGCGCTACGCGGCAGAGAACCTGATCGTCTTCGCGGGCGCGGGCGTGTCGGCCGCGGCCGGCATGCCCACCTGGAAACAGCTCGCCGAGAAGCTGCGCGACCGCGCGCGGAAGCGGAGCGCCGACCCCGCGGTCGTCGACGAGATCCAGCAGTACATCGCCTCGAACCAGCTCATCAACGCGCTCTCCGCCGCGAAGCTCGCGCTCGGGCCGCAGGACTTCAACTGGACGGTCGACAAGGAGCTCGACGACACCGGCCGCGACGTGCCCGACGTGGCGCAGGCGATCGCCGCGCTCAAGCCGAAGCTCAAGGCGGTGCTCACCACCAACATCGACCGCTTCCTCGAGCGCGCGTTCCAGGGCGAGTGGCGCGTGATCGACCGGCCGGCGGCCGACGTCGTCATGGACAGGCGCTTCATTCTGAAGCTGCACGGCACGCTGCGCGCGTGGGACACCTGGGTGTTCTCGCGCGACCAGTACGACCGGGCGATCTTCGGCTCGCCCCTGCTCCAGGACGCGTTCGGCGCCCTCTACCGCGCGCATTCCATGCTGTTCGTGGGCTTCGGCCTCGCCGACGACAACATCGACCAGACGCTCGCCCGCGTGCGCGCGCTCGCGGGCGGGCAGCCACCCATGCACTTCGCGCTGCTCCCGCAGGGCGTGCCGCCGTTCCGCCGCCGGCTGCTCGAGGAGTCGGGCATCCGCCTCCTCCTCTACGAGAACCAGGCCGGCGATCACGCGGAGGTCGCGCAGGTCCTCCTCGGCCTGGAGCCGACCGCCGCGCCGCCGCCGCCGCCCCCCCCGGCGCCGCGCGTCGCGACGCCGGCGCCGCACCCGGCGGTGAGCGCGCGCCCGACCGCGGCTCCGCCGGCGAACGCGCTCCCGGCCGCGGCGCGGCCGGTGCGCGTCTTCTTCTCCTACGCGTCGCGCGACGAGGAGCTCCTCGCGCGCCTCGAGGCGCACCTGAGCCCGCTCAAGCGCGAGGGGCTGATCGCGCCGTGGCACAGCGGGAAGATCGGCGCGGGCGAGGACCTGGAGCGCGCGATCGGCGAGCAGCTCGAGGCGGCCGATCTCGTCCTGCTCCTCGTGAGCGCCAGCTTCCTCGCGTCCGAGCAGGGCGACGCGCAGGTGACGCGCGCCATGGAGCGGCGCGCCGCGGGGCAGGCCGCGGTCGTGCCGATCCTGCTCCGCCCCTGCGACTGGGAGACGACGCGCTTCGCCGAGCTCCAGGCGGTGCCGCGGGACGGGAAGCCCGTGACCAAGTGGTCCGACGAGGACGAGGCGCTCCTCCAGGTGGTGCGGGAGATCCGCGCGGTCGTGACGAAGCTGCGCGCCTCGCTCAGGTGAGCTCGGGCGCCCTCGCCGGGGCGGCGGCTCCGCCGCGCAGCGCGCGTATTCCTCACTCTTCCGCCTCCCCGGCTCGTGAGGGATTGCCGCGGCCGGCGCCCGAGCGATGGGGATCGGGCGGCCTCGCTCGCCCGGAGATCCCTCGCGCTTTTCTCGGGCTCTTCTGAGCCTCTGGCCTTGCCGCGCTGCGGCCGGCAGCGGGCGCGGATGCACATCGAGGCGCGCATGCGGCTTGCTTGGCCCGCTGGGCGGACAACGCGAACGAGCGGAGAGGTGGCCATCGTGAGCCCATTGCACAGAGAGCGGATGGTGACGGCGCGCGAGAGCAGCCAGCCCGAGGCACGGATCGCCGAAGAGGAGCTCCCGCCGGAGTCGGGCCGGCAGCCGGCGGCCTACACGGCGCGGGGCGGTCCGACCGGAGAGCCCTGGCCGGAGCGCGCGCCCGCGCTCACGCCGGACGAGGCGCGCGAGCTGTCCGAGCGCTGGGGCGCGATCCAGGCGGGCTTCATCGAGGCGCCGCGGCAGGCGGTCGAGCAGGCCGACGCGCTCGTGACCGAGGTGATCCAGCGGGTCATGCAGAGCTTCCGGGAGGAGCGCAGCGCGCTGCAACGCCTGCTCGACGGCGAGCCCGGGCGACCGGAGGTGTCGACGGAGGAGCTCCGGCTCGCCCTGCGCAGGTACAGGTCGCTGCTCGGGCGCCTGCTCGCCTTCTGAGTGACGCAGCGCAGGCGTGCGACGTCCAGCGCAGCGCGGGCGTGCGACGTCCAGCGCAGCGCGGGCGTGCGACCGGGGCGTGCGCCCCGCCCGCGGGTGGCGCCCTGTAGCGGGCGCTCTTCGCTTCTGGCATGGTCGCCGCCATGCTCGTCCGCAGTGCTCTCCCCTCGGTTCAACGCGGCCCGCAGCGCGACGCAGGCCGCCTGACCGGCGCCGCGCTCCGGCGCCGCGCTCCGGCGCTGCTCGGCGCCGCGCTCGCGCTGCTGCTCGGGTGCTCCGGCGCCGCGCAGGCCCCCGCCGCGCGCCCGGCGCGCGCCGTGAAGACGCCGCCCGGGCAGCCGAAGGCGCCGGAGGGGCTGCCGCTCCTGCCGGCCCAGGTGGTCGCGGAGCTCGAGGGCGAGGACGCGGCGCCCTACTTCGCCCGGCGAGGCGACGAGGCGCTCCTGCTCTACGCGGCGGGAGGCCGGTTGAGGACCCGCGTCATCGGCGCGGACGGGGCGCCGCGCGGGGACCTCGTCGACGCCGGGCCGGTCGCCGCCGACGTGCCCGTCGCCGCGCTCCGCGCCGGGCCGCAGGGCTACATCGCCGCGTGGATCGAGCAGAGCGGGGGGAGCCGCGCGGTGCGCGTGCTCGCGCTCGACCCGGCCGGCAAGCCGGTCGCCCCGGCGAGCCCGGTCGCGCAGACGGCCGAGGAGATCACGTGGCTCGACGTGCTCCCGAACGCGAAGGGGGCGCTCGTGCTGTGGGAGATGCCGCGCGAGGACCAGGGCGACGTGGCCCAGGGCGACGTCGACCGCGTCGACGTGGTCATGACCGTCGTGGCGCAGGACAAGGGCGCCGCGATCAAGCCGACGGTGCCCGCGTCGGTCGCGCGCGATGTGCTGGGGTGGCACGCGGTCGCCACCGAGCGCGGCGCGGCGGTCGCCCTGGTGCTCCCGCCGGCCGCGCCGCGCTCGGTGGCGAGGGCCCAGGGCAACCCCGCGCGCAAGGCGGAAGCGGAGGACGCCGCCGACACCGAGAAGCTCGGATCCATCGCGCTCCTGGAGATCGACGCGGCCGGCAAGGTCTCGGCGCCGGTCGCTGTCAGCCCCGAGCCGACCGCGCAGATCGATCTCGAGATCGCCGCCGTCGGTGGGCGCTACCTGCTCACGTGGACCGACGAGCGGGACATCGACAGCGCCGTGTACCTCGCGGCGGTCGAGCCGGGCGGCAAGGTGGTCGTCGCGCCGCGGCAGGCGACGCCGCCGTCCGGCGAGCAGGCGCTCGTGTCGCTTGTCGCGCCCTCCGCCGGGGGCGGCCGGGCGCTGCTCGCATGGGAGGACCTGCTGCGCCCCCGCGGCGGCGAGCGTGATGGCGGCGTGGAGGCCGGCGGGGCGGGGCGCCTCATCCACCTCGCCTCGGTGGGTCCCGACGGCGCGCTCGGCGCGGAGCGGGCGGCGCTCGTCTTCAGCGCGAGCGGGCCGCCCGACCTCGCGGCGGACGGCGACGGCTTCGCGGCGGTGACGCTCGCGCCCGCGAGGCTCAAGGCGGCCCGCGACGCGGCGGCCGCGCCGCCGGTCTGGCCGACGTTCGTGCGCTTCGGCCCGGACCTCTCGGTGCGGGCGGCGGAGCCGGTGCGCGCCGCGCCGTTCGCGGCGACCGACGGCGTGCCGTACCTCGTGCGCGGGCTGAGCTGCCACAAGGGCGCGTGCGTGACGCTGGCGAGCGCGGCGGCCGGGGCCGACCCGCAGCAGGGCGGCGCGGGCAAGGCGTCGGGCGCGCGGGCGCCGCTCGCGCTCGTGTCGCTGCCGGTGCGCGAGAGCGCGTGGCGCGCGCCCGCGTTCCGGGAGGACAAGGCGCCGCCGCCGCGCGCGGCCGCGGTGCGCGCGCTCGCCGAGGGCGACCACCTCGCCAGGGTGGCGGCCGTCGAGCTCGACGGCGGCGCGGCGCTCGCGGCGTGGGTCACGTACTTCGTGGAGGGGGCGTCGGACGCGGCGCCGCGCGGGCAGGACCTCTCGGCGACGCTGGCGGTGCGCGCGGCGTCGCCGGGCGGCCTCGGCAAGCTGAACGTCCTCTCGCAGAAGGCGTCGTCGCTCGGCGGCGTCGCGATCGCGACGGCGCCGCCGCCCCCGGCCGATCCGAAGGGCAAGGGCGGCGCGTCTCCGGGCGAGAGCGTGATCGCGTGGGTCGCGCGCGAGCGGGGCGAGACGCAGGTCTACGTGACCCGGGTCGACGCGACGGGCGCGAAGCTCGCGCAGAAGAAGCTCACCACCGCGCCGCGGAAGAAGCAGGGCGGCGCCGCGAGCGAGGCGTCCGACGTGGCGATCGCCTACGACGGCGCGGGCGGCTTCATCGTCGCGTGGGTCGACACGCGCGACGGCAACGCCGAGGTGTACGCGGCGCGGGTGGACCGCGCGCTGAACAGGACGGTGCCGGACCGGCGCATCACGAACGCGCCGCTCGACGCGGCCGAGGTGCAGATCGCGGTGCGCGGCCAGGAGGCGTGGCTCGCGTGGTCGGACGCGCGGCCGGCCGGCGACGCGGCCGCGGGCGGCGGCGCGGCCGGCGCGGGCGGCGAGGCCACCGGCGACGTGTTCTTCGCGCGGCTCGACGCGAAGACGCTGCAGCGGATCGGCGACGAGTCGCGCCTCCACGCGTCGCCCGAGCACTCGCGCAGCCCGGTGCTCGCGCCGCACGAGGGCGGGGTCCTCGTCGGCTGGGTCGACGAGCCGGCCGGGGAGGACGCGGCGGCCGGAGGGGGCTCGGCGGCCCGCGGGGGCGCGGCGGCCGGCGGCTCGGGCGGGCGCGCGTGGCTCGTGCGGCTCGACAACGGCGGCGCGGTGCAGGGCCCGCCGGTGGCGGTGGCCGGCCCGGACGGCACCCCGGTGTCGTCGATCGCGCTCGCGTGCGACAAGGCCTGCCGCGGCGTGCTCGCGTCGGCGCCTGGAGACTCGGTGGTGCTGAGCGCCTTCTCGCTGGCGCCCGGCGAGGCGGCGGCGCCCGCGTTGAAGCAGCTGGCGTGGCTGACGGGCAGCGCGTCGCAGGACGTGTCGCCGGTGTTCGCGGGGCGCTCCGGCGGGTCGCTGTTCTTTGCGGACGACGCGGTGAGCGGCTCGGGGCGCGTCCGGTGGATGACCATCGCGTGGCCGTGAGCGGCGCGGGTCGCGCTCGTCGTCGGCGCGCTGCGCCTGCGCGCGCTTGCGCGCTCCTCCTGGGGGTGCTGGCCTCGGCGCTCGGCTGCCCGGGGCCGCTGGAGGGGCCGATCGCGCCGTCGGGCCGGCCGGCAGGCGCGGGCGTCTTGCCGGCCTGCAAGGGGAGCGGTTGCTCGCAGGCCGGGGCGCTGCTCGCGGCCGCGCGGGCGTTCAGCGACGTGCGGCACGACTACCTGCTCGACACGTCGAGCGCGATGGTGCCGGGCCGCGGGCTGTCGCGGAGCGCGGCGGGCGTGTTCTCGCCGGTCGGCCTCGCCTGCGCCCAGCCGAAGGCGGCGACGGGAGCGCCGCCGATCGCGGGAGCGACGGCGGTGACGGGCGCGACGGCATCGGCGGCGGCGCAGGGCGGGCCCGCGCCTGGGCAGGGCGAGCGCGCGATCGACTTCCGCTACGTGGGCATCGCGGTCGATTCGGTCCTCGTGGGCGCCGACGTCGATCTGCCGGCGTACTTCAGCGCCGGAGGCACGCTCGACAAGCGCCGGCTGCGGCTGGTCGCGATGGCGCTTGTCGCGGACGAGGATCCGCAGTTCTTCGACCCGACCGAGAGCGTCGTGCCGGCGCCGGGCGGCGGCTGCGCCTGCGGTCGCGCGACGCATTTCATCGGGGCCGTGAAGCGCGGCGCGATGGTCGCCTACGAGACGGACGTGACCGCCGGCGAGGCGCACGGCACGGCGATCGGCCTGTTCAAGGCCCGGATCGAGGCGGGGGACCGCCGCGTGACGATGACCTCGGTCGGCGAGCTGGCCATCGAGGGCGTCGAGGGCGCGCCGGTGGCGGGCGGACCGGGCGGCGCCAAGGGGGGTGGGCAGGCGTTCGGCGCGCTGCGGATCGAGGTGAAGAAGGCGGTGCCGCTGGCGTACGCGATCTACCCGGTGGCGGACGTGTGCCGCTTCTCGCTCGCCGAGCCGGAGATCGCGCCGCTGCCGGTCGACCTCGGCGTGGTGCCGTACGGCGCCACCGGGACGGCGCAGGCGCTCATCACGAACCGGGCGCAGGTCGACGTCCGGGTGACGCACGGCGAGCGCACGGTCGAGGTGCCCGCGCATGGGAGCGCGGAGCTCACGTTCTCGTGGACGCCGGAGGGCGCGACGGCCGGCTGCGAGCGGCAGACGCGGCGGGACACGTTCGTCGTGCAGCCGAAGGACGCGACCTCCCCGGTGGTGCCGCGCGAGCGGGCGGTCGTTGTGCCGCTGCAGGTCACGACGGGGATGCCGACCTTCTCGAAGCACGAGCCGCTCGCGACCGAGACGGGGCGGTCGCCGGACTACGGGCGGGCGAGCGCCGACTGGACGTGCCCGGCCGGCTACGTGGTGGAGCAGTGCGAGCCGCAGCTGTCGAGCTGCCTGTCGTCGACGGGGAGCTGCAACGCGGAGGGCTACCGGCTGACGGCGGAGGCGACCGCGGACGGACGCGGGTGCGCGTTCCGGTGCACGGGGCCGAGCTCGTCGATATGGGGCGACCACGGGTGCGCCTACACGGCGGCCATGGTGTGCCGGCTGGGGTGCAGCAAGTAGGGGCGGGCGGCGCGGTGGGCCGTGCGCGCTCCGCGGCGGCTTCGGCCTGGCGCGATCCGTTGTCGTGAACCGACCCAGCTTTGCGCGGCCTCGCCGCGGCGGCCGCGAAGAGAAGCGTCTCGCGGCGTTCAGCTGCAAAGGACGTGGGTTTCTGCCCCTCGTGCCCATGGGGTGCCATAATTCCCTCCGATCCGGTGAAGACGACGCTGCTTGCGAGCACCCACTGGCTGATGGAGGAGGACGGCGACGGGCGCGTCGTGTGGCTCGCGCGCCAGCCGGTGCCCTTCGCCTCCATCGCGGAGCTCACGAGCGCCAACGCGGCAGTGCTGCGGTTGCTCGCATCGCGACACCGGAGCGCTGGCATCGTCGTCGACATGCGCCAGGCGTCCGCGCGCAACGACGCCGAGTTCGAGAAGGCGATGCACGGCATGCGGGCACAGATCACGTCGAGCTTCGCGCGGACGGCGGTATTGGTTGGGACGCAGGCGGGCCTGCTGCAGGTGAGCCGCCTCACGCGCCAGGACGGCGCGACAAGCTTCGCGACCACGAGCGAGGCGGAGGCGCGCCACTTCGCTCGCGGCGAGTGGACCGAACCGTCGAGGGGTTGAGGACTCGAACGGCTGCTTGACGAGCGATATCGCCCTCGGCGGGGGCCAGCCCACAGCGGCGTTCTTGCGCGGTGGCAACCTGGAGCTCGTGACGAGCTCGGGGGACGCATTCGAAGCGCTACTACCTTCGTTGGAGGCGTATCCACCGTGGAGATGGGTCGCACCCATCTCCACGGTGGACACGCCAGCTCATCCGGATGGGTTCGCGGCGTGCCGCCCGCCCCGGGCGGGGGGACCTTTTGGCCATCGTCCGGTATCTCGCCGGCCCCACCGACCGCGCGACGTGCCGGCGCGGCGCTCCCGCCGGCCGCGCTACCCACGGTGTCCATGTGGCAAACTGCCCCGCGCTCCCGCGACCCGCGCAGCATGGCCTCCTCGCTGCGAGTGCTATATTTGCCGCCAACCATGCTCGACAAGCTCGACATCGCCCGCGCCCTCCGCGAGATGGCCATGCTCCTCCAGATCAAGGGAGAGAACCCCTACCGAGCGCGCGCCTACGAGACCGGCGCCGAGGCCCTCGAGGAGCTCACGGACGACCTCGGCGGGCTCATCAACGCCAGGCGGCTCACCGAGCTCAAGGGCATCGGCGCCGCGCTCGCCGCCCAGATCGCCGAGCTCTACAAGACAGGGCGCTCCGTGCAGCTCGAGCAGCTCCGCGCCGAGCTGCCCCGCGGCGTCCTCGAGCTCTCCCAGGTGCCGGGGATGACCCTCAAGCGGATGAAGGCGCTCCACGACGCGCTCGGCATCGGCAGCGTGGACGAGCTCAAGAGGGCCTGTCTCACAGGGAAGGTCCGCGCCGTGAAGGGCTTCGGGGCGAAGATCGAGTCGAGCCTCCTCGAGGGCATCCACCGCCACGAGACGCGCGACGAGCGCATCCTCCTCGTCGACGCCCTGGAGCTCGCCGAGCCGCTCCTCGCCCATGTCCGCGGGTGCGAGGCCGCCGAGCAGGCCGACGTCGCAGGCGCGATCCGGCGCTGGGAAGAGACGGTGGCCGGCGTCGACGTCGTGGCCGCGGCGGACGACGCCGCGCAGGTCGTCGACTGGTTCGCCCGGTTCCCGCGCGTCGCCGAGGTCGAGGAGCGCGGCGAGACGCGGTGCAAGGTGAGGTTCTCGGGCGGCCTCAGGGGCGAGCTCCTCTGCGTGCCGCCCCGGTACTACGCCGCCGCGCTCCATCACAGGACGGGCGCGCCCGCGTACATCGAGGCGCTCGGGGCGCTCGCGCGCGAGCTGGGGCTCACCCTCGACGAGCGAGGGCTCCTCCGCGGCGAACAGCGCCTCTCGGCGAAGACGGAAGAGGAGCTCTACCGGCACCTCGGCCTCCCGTACATCGCGCCCGAGCTCCGCGAGGGCGCGGAGGACATCGTCGCCGCCGTCGCGCGCGACGACAGCGACGATGAGCTCATCGCGGAGGGCGAACTCCAGGGCATGGTGCACTGCCACACGGTGTACTCTGACGGCAAGAACACGATAGAGGAGATGGCCCTGGAGGCCGAGGCGATGGGGATGAAATACCTCACCATCACCGATCACTCGCCCGCCGCCCACTACGCCGGCGGCGTCGGCCTCGACCGGCTGAAGCAGCAATGGGACGAGATCGCCCGCGTGCAGGAGCGCGTGCGCGTGAAGCTCCTCCGGGGCACCGAGTCCGATATCCTGGAGTCGGGGGAGCTCGATTATCCGGACGCGATCCTCGAGCAGCTCGACGTGATCATCGCGAGCATCCACTCGCGCATGAAGATGGACGCGGACCAGATGACGCGCAGGCTCGTGAGCGCGATGAAGCTGCCGGTCTTCAAGATCTGGGGGCACGCGCTCGGCCGGCTCATCCAGCGGCGCGAGCCGTTCGCGTGCCACGTCGAGGAGGTGCTCGACGCCGTGGCCGAGTCGAGGGCCGCCGTCGAGGTGAACGGGGACCCGTACCGCCTCGACATGGAGCCCCGGTGGATCAAGGAGGCGCGCAAGCGCGGTATCCGCTTCGTGATCTCGACCGACGCGCACTCGACGAACGCGCTCCACAACCTGCGCTTCGGCGTGGGGACCGCGCGGCGAGGCGGCCTCCGCCGGGGCGAGGTGCTGAACGCGCTCGGCCCGGCCGCGTTCATGACGGCCGTGCGGCCCGCCGCCTGACGCGCGGCGCCGCGACGCCGCGAGCGGTCGAGACATGAGAAACACTACTTACATTGTCGCGGCGTACACTCCCCCCGCGCGCCACAAGGGACAATCCATCCTAGCGGACCTCTGTCCGTTTTCCAGGGCTGCCCGCGTTGACCCGCGCGATGGCCGGCCGAGCGCCTCGACAGACGGTGCGCGTCGTGTGACCGTTGAGCTGCCATGACGACGCCGATGCCGACCCCTCCGCCCGCCGAGAACATCGTCTCTCTCATCGGCCGCACCCCGATGATCCAGGTCACTCAGCTCGACACCGGCCCGTGCGAGCTCTTTCTCAAGATGGAGAGCCAGAACCCCGGCGGCAGCATCAAGGATCGCATCGGCCTGTCGATGATCGAGGCGGCCGAGCGCGACGGCCAGCTCGGCGGCGAGCGGCGGCATGTGGTCGAGGCGACGGCCGGCAACACGGGCCTCGGTCTCGCGCTCGTCGCCGCGCGGAAGGGCTACCGGCTGACGCTCGTCATCCCCGACAAGATGAGCCAGGAGAAGATCTTTCACCTGAAGGCGCTCGGCGCGCACGTGGTGATGACGCGCTCCGACGTCGAGAAGGGCCACCCGAGCTACTACCAGGACCTCGCGGCCCGCATCGCGCGCGAAGAGGGCGCGTTCTACGTGAACCAGTTCGAGAACCCCGCGAACGCGCTCGCGCACGAGACCGGGACCGGCCCCGAGATCGACGCGCAGCTCGACCGCAGGATCGACGCGATGGTGTGCGGCGTCGGCTCCGGCGGCACCCTGACCGGGCTCTCGCGCTACTTCGCGGCGGCGCAGCCGCGCTGCGACATGGTGCTCGCCGACCCGGAGGGCTCGGTGCTGGCGGGCTACATCAAGACGGGCAAGCTCGGCAAGGCGGGCTCGTGGCTCGTCGAGGGCATCGGCGAGGACTTCCTCCCCCCGATCCTGGACCTCTCCCGGGTCAAGCACGCGTACACGATCTCCGACCGTGAGAGCCTGGAGACGGCGCGGCTGCTCCTCTCCAGGACGGGCATCCTCGCCGGCTCGTCCTCCGGGACGCTCCTCGCGGCGGCGCTGCGCTACTGCCGCGAGCAGTCGTCGCCCAAGCGTGTCTGCACGCTCGTGTGCGACAGCGGCAACAAGTACCTGTCGAAGATGTACAACGATTTCTGGATGGCCGATCAGGGCTTCACCGATCGCGAGCCGACAGGGGACCTGCGCGACGTGATCACGCGCCGCCACGCCGACAGGGCGGTGGTCACGGTGCAGCGGGCGGACGCGCTCCTGGTCGCCTATGCGAGGATGAAGCTCTACGACGTGTCGCAGCTCCCCGTCCTGGAGGACGGCAAGATCGTCGGCCTTGTGGACGAGTCCGACCTCCTCCTCGCGGCCGTCGACGACGTGACGCGCTTCCGCCAGCCCGTGGAGACGGCGATGACGACGCGGCTCAAGACGGTCGACGTGCGGACGCCGATCCGGGATCTCCTCCCGATGTTCGACGCGGGGCTCGTCCCGATCGTGACCGACGGCGACGAGTTCGTCGGGCTCGTCACCCGCATCGATCTGCTCAACTACCTGCGACGCCGGGTGAAGCTGCACGAGGTCTGAGCCGGCCTGACGCGAGGGCCCGGCCGTGCGCCTTGTGGCGGGAGCGGGCCTGTGGTGACATGTGCGCCATGCAGAAGGCGCATGGAACCGGCGTGGTCAGCTTCCTTCAAGCGGGGGCCAGGGGGGCCGCGGCGTACGCGCTGTGCCCGGCGGCGCTCGCCCTGTCGGCGTGCGCGCCTGCCGCGGGGTCGCCGCCCGCCGCGGCGCCGCCGTCCTCGGCGCAGGCGGAGGGGGCGGCGCCGCCGTCCGCGGCGCAGGCCGCGCCCGCGCTCCTCGACATCGCCACGGCGCGGGTGGTCGACCTGACGCACCCGATCACGCCGGAGATGCCGCTGTATCCCGGCAACAAGCCCTATGCGTCGGAGACGCTCAGCACCGTCGAGAAGGACGCGTATTACTCGAGCCGGTTCTCGATGGACGAGCACGCCGGCACGCACGTGGACGCCTCGGCGCACTTCAAGGCCGGGGCGCCGACCGTCGAGCAGATCGCGCCGGAGCAGCTCGTGGGGTCGGCGGCGGTCGTGGACGTGACGGCGAAGGTCGCGGCCAGCCCCGACCATCAGGTCACCGTGGACGATCTCCGGGGCTGGGAGGCGCGGCACGGGGCGCTCGGCGCGAGGCACATCGTGCTGATCCGGACGGGGTGGGGGGCCCGCTGGTCCGATCCGGCGAAGTACCTGAACCAGGACGCGCAGGGCGTGATGCACTTTCCCGGGGTCTCCGTGGAGGCGAGCCGCTATCTGCGCGAGCGCGGCGTGCGCTGCGTCGGCATCGACACGCTGTCGACCGATCCGGGGCCGAGCCAGTCGTTCGACCAGCACAAGGCGTTCCTCGGCGCCGGCGGCTACCACATCGAGAACCTGGCCAACCTGGAGCAGCTCCCCGAGGCCGGGGCGGTCGTGGTGGTCGCGCCGCTCCCGCTCACGCGCGGCAGCGGCGCGCCCGCCCGGGTGCTGGCGCTTGTGCCGGCCTCCGGCGTCGCGGGGAAGTCGGCGCGAGGCCGAGCGCCGGCGGCGCCCGGCGCGCGGGCCCCAGCCGGAGGAGAGCGGGCCCACGGGACGCGACCCCTGGCCACGCGCGGCTCGCGCGTGGCTAGGGGAGGAAGACGGTGATGACCGTGCTGGTCCAGCCCGGGCCGCCGATGACGTCGTCGCCGCAGCCCGGGTAGTACATGCCCTGCTGGTTGAGCGGCAGGCAGCGGCTGTCGCACGGCCCGAGCATGTGGATCATCCCGCACTCCTGGACGGCTCCGCTGCCGTCGAGGTGACCGGCGGCGCACTCCCGGTTCAGCGAGCGCGCGTGGTCACGGTTGGCCTCGTAGTAGCAAGCCTTCAGGTAGGGTGAGGCGGTGAAGAGATTGCCCCAGAAGGCGCCTTCCTGTCGCGTGTAGGTCGAGAGCTCGGGTGCAGAGGACTTGTCGATGGCCGAATGAATGCCCCGCGAGGAGATCGTCACGGAGGCGCCGTACCAGTTCGTCCGCGACGCGAGGCAGGCAGAGATCCATTGCTGATCCGTCTGCCCGAGCGGCTTGTCGCGCCACTTCTGCGCGAGGCCGATCATTCCCCAGTACTCCTCGTTACGAACCGTGCCCGAGCCGTCGGTCCACGAGAAGCTGAACGACTGCGCGGGAGTGAACGCACAGCCGACCACGTAGCTGAGGAGCTGGCGCGAGAGATCGCCCGCCTCCCCCGGGGCCTGAATTGCGCTCAGGGCGGCTGGGCTGAGAGCGTTGGGGTTGAGGGCGTTGGGATTGAGGGCGTTGGGGCTGAGGGCGTTGGGGTTGAGGGCGTTGGGGTTGAGGGCGTTGGGGTTGAGGGCGTTGAGGTACTCAAGCGCATTAGG
>JAICEP010000007.1 GCA_025924095.1 Sorangium sp. | reverse complement strand
TCCGCCCGATTCGACGGAGTAAAACTCCGGCCGCCAGAGGATGCAATGAGCGCTGCCGGGGGCGAGGAACGAGCGGAAGCTCGGCGTCGACGCCTCGATATGGGCGATGGAAGCCCTCATGGCGTCCGACCACGCCTCCGCGCCGCCGCCGCCCATCGCATTGAAGAAGAAGATCTGGTCGTCGTCCTGGACCGTGTTGTACTGCGACAGGCGCATGTCGGGGTAGTGCGCGCCGACCTTCTCGTAGAGCACGAACAGCTTCGCGAGCTCGGACGGGTCGAAGCCGGGTATCCAGGTCGGGTAGACGCCCTCGGGCTTCCAGGAGGGGAAGCTGTCCTCGAAGAAGGCCTCGGTGATGATCCCCGCGCCGCTGTCGGCGA
Organism: Sorangium sp.; assembly: GCA_025924095.1. Taxonomy (GTDB): domain Bacteria; phylum Myxococcota_A; class Polyangia; order Polyangiales; family Polyangiaceae; genus Sorangium. The sequence continues at coordinate 25,657 of JAICEP010000007.1, read as the reverse complement.
ACTGGACCACGGACGCGTCCTTGTAGTGCTCCCGCAGGTGCGCGGACCACAGGATCGACCCATACGCGCCCGCGCTGCACCCCGTCACGAAGATCTTCTCGGGGGCGGGGACGTTCGCGTAGACCCAGTCGAGCGCGGCGCGGACATTGACGGCGCCCTTGTGCCGGACGGTGACGGCGCTGCTCCCCTCTCCGTACGTGGCCACGTGGTCGCCCCAGTGGATATCCCCGGTGCAGTAGGGAATATAGACATGGTGCCAGTCCCTGAACGGGTTATCCGGGTTCTCATGATCGTAGATCCCGGTCGTCATGGGATCCTCGCTGACCGTCTCCTGGAAGAGTTCTACTCCAGGGGCGCAGGTGGCGGCGCTCCAGCACGCGCCGCCGCCGCGAAACTCGACGACGAGGCGATTCACGGTGCCCGGGCGCACGAGGTACTTGAACGGATCGCCGCGCGCGCACGTCGTCTCGCCGCCCGGCTCGAGGGTGTTCCAGCCGGACGGCAAGCTCAGGATTCCAGCCCGTGGCGGGCTTGTCGGGCCTTCGTCCTTGGCGGACGGGCCGCCACAGCCGGCGACGGCGAGCAGACACAGCGGGAGGTGGGACGGAAGGAACGCGAGGGCCTTGAATCGCATGACAGGCGAGAGGATAGCATTCCGCGACTTGCGGGCCTGTCCGCCGGAAACGTCGGTGGGGGAGGATGCTGCGCGCTAGGGCGCCGGGCCTTGCTCTGCCCAGAGCTGCGCCGCAGCCGCGCTGACCGCGCGGCGAATCGAGCCCTCGTCGAGACGCGCCCTGTCGCGCGGCGCGAGGACGGCGCAGATGGCGAGCGCGACGAGGTAGAGGGCGCCGAGGAGGCCGATCCAGCGCAGACCGGACGCGCCCAGCCGGGAGATGATCTCGATGGGCACGATCTGCGCGCGGATCTGGATCGCGCCGATCACGAGCACGGCGCGGTCTCCTTCCTGGAGCTCGATGTCGGCGGGGCCTGTCAGCAGGCGCCCGAGCCCGTCGGCGCCGTGGACGCGCGCCCGCGTTCGCCGCGGTACGTGCAGCACATAGCGCGCGCCGGTCACCTCCGCGATGACGGGGGCCGCTCTATCCAGCTCTCCTGACGGCACGCGCGCGATGGACGCGGGCGTATCGCCGATGTGCGCCCGCCCCTCGGCGAGCAGGTGGCGGACGCCGATCACGTCCTTGCCTCGGACGGCCACGAGCTCCAGCGCGCGCCGCGCGGAGGTGCTCGCCGCGGGCGGCCGTGACTTCCGGTCGCTGACGGGTTCGGCCTTCGATGCCTCATTAGGCCTTTTCGCCATACTCTACAGCCCCCTTCGTCGCCCACGGGCAGGGGTCGACTCTGCATGTCCTGTGGAGACCTGCCCTCGGCGGAGCCGCCCCGCGCGCTCCCACATCACTCCCCTTCCCCGGCTCCTCTGGCATGGATCGTTCCGCAACCAAGCGCGCAGGGACGTGGCGCCCCGGCGGCCCCTGCCGGCGCGCGGGCCGCGGGAGGGGCGCCCTTCGCCCGGACGCGGCGGCTCGATGGGGGACGCCTGACCCCGGGGCGACCCCGCCGCTCCGGGCACGGCGGCGCGCGCGACGCGGCGCGCCGTCTCGCCGGTGATCTCGCGATCTCCGCGACCCCAGCGCCATCGATGAGGGAGAAGGACGGAGAAGACGACGGAGACGGCGGCAGCGCCGGTGGCGGCCAGGTGGGGGCGGCCGTCGTCGCTGACGGACCGGAGCGCGGGCTCGACCTCGACGTCCGGACCGACGGGCGCGAGCCGGTCGCGCGGCGCGCCGATCGCGGCGCGCGCTCAGGATGCCAGGTCGGCTCGGAGGCGCGCGGCGCCCGTGCAGTAGGAGAGCTCCAGCCCGTCGTCGAGCGGGATGGCGACGGAGAGATAGCCGTTGCCGTCCTTCCGGACGTATTCGAGATAAGGTGTCACCGACTCCGGGTACACCGTCGTGTCGTCCGCGATGACGAGCGCTCCCGGGCTCAGGTGCGGCTCCAGGAGCTGCAGCACCGGCAGGTAGATCTCTTTCCAGCCGTCGAGCAGGAACATGTCGACCCCCGCGTCGAGTCCGTGGCGCAGCGTCTGAAGCGCGTCGCCCTCACGAAGCTCGACAAGGTCGGCGAGGCCCGCGGAGCGCAGGTTTTCGCGCGCCTTCGCGGCCTTGATCGGGTTGAGCTCGGTGGCGATCAGGCGGCCTGCGCCGTTGTCGCGGAGCGCGGAGGCGAGGTGGATCGCCGAGATGCCGAACGAGGTGCCGAACTCGACGATGACCTGCGGCCGGCGCGTCCTCGTCAGCATGTACAAGAAGCGACCGACGTCCGGCGCGACCGGCATGTACGCGCGGTCGAGCTCCTTCGCCCAGTACTGGGCGCTCTTCGGAGCGCCGGTCCTGTCGATCTCGGCGATGATGTGATCGAACACGGCAGGATCGGTGTTGTCCGCCTCGCGGTAGATCCGGGCAAGAACGCGGGAAACTTCGGGGGTGCTCAGTGAATCCATCGGGTAGCCCTCCTGTGGGGCGCGGGTTGATCGGGTCGAAGGGAAGCAGGGCTCGGGCCTCGTCCGAGGACGCGTTGGCCATGAGGCCCCTTGATCCATGAGGCCCCCGCCCTCGCCCTCGCTCTTGTCCTGGCCATGAGCAATGCCCGTGCCCGAACCGCCGATCGCCAGCGCCCGCCCGGCGTCGAGCGGATGAATCCCGGCCCGATCCGCTGTCGCGCCGATCTGACGCCCGGACGAGCCCTCTGCTCGCGGGTCCGCCTCCCGAACCTTGCTCACCCGTGTTGCGCGGTCGCGCAAACGTTCGCCTGAAGCACGCCGATGGCCCCGCCCGCCGCGTAAACCGCGTGAGCGCGGCCTGCGCGGGGAGAGGCGCGATGGCCGCCAGATGGACCGCGCGTTGCACTCGGTCGCGGCGTTCGTGTCGCCCTGTAGGTTTCATTGCATCGAAAGGATGTTCTTCATGCGTATCAAAGTCTCGTTTGGCTCGAGCGACGACTGGAGCCAGGCCGTCGCCCTGGTTCGTCAGAAGTACCGGCGCTCGTTCGGCGCCGAGGTGATGCCCAGCCCCGATTGCTTCGTCGTCTGCACCGCGGACCACGGCCTCGGCGCTGGCGCCTCGAAGGTGGTCGCCTGCGCGGGAATGACCTTCAGCTCGGGCGCCCGCTTGTTCTCCGAACAGTACCTCGATGAGCCGATCGAGCAGATCATCTCCGGGATGGAGCGGCGACCGGCGGACCGCGATGCGGTCGTGGAGGTCGGGTCGCTCGCGTCCGTCGAGCGCCGCGCCGGGACCGAGCTGATCCGCGCCGTGCCGATCCTCGCCTGGTGCCTTGGTAAGAGGTATATCCTCTGCACGATCACCTCGAGCCTGAAGCTCATCTTCGACGCCGTCGGCCTCAACTTCCAGCCCATCCGGGGCGCGGACGCCGTCCGGCTCGGCGCCGGAGAGCAGGACAGGTGGGGCAGCTACTACGACAAGGGGCCGCAGACTGGCTACATCAGGCTCGAGGCGATCGCCGAGATGTTCGCCCGGAGCACGGGCCGCTACCGGTTCACGGCCCTCGATCTCGACCTGGAAGAGCACAGGCGAGCGGAGCGCTACCATGAGGCTCCTTGAGGACATCGTCGCCAGGGGCGAAGCGCGGCCTGATGCCGTCATGATCGAGGTGCTGGACGCCGCGCCGGGCGCCAGACGCAGCTATCGCTGGCGTGAGATGCTCGACGCGGTCTCCGCGCTGCGAGGCCTGCTCATCGACCTGCAGGAGACGGCCGGAGGCAGCCTGCGGGTCGGGCTGGTCATGGCCAATTCGCCGGAGTGGGTCGCGGCCGATCTGGCGCTCTTTCTCGGCGGGGCCGTCGAGGTGCCGATCCCGCTCGCGTTCTCGGCGGAGCAGGCCAGGCACCTGCTGGAGCACGTCGACATCTGCCTTGTCGACGGGCCGGGGCAGCTCAAGCTCCGCGCGTGGGCCGAGGCCGGCGTCGTGGCCCCGAGGTGCCTTCCTGTCGACGTCGACGCGCTGATCCGGCGCGGCGGTTCGAGGGACCTCACGCCCCGTCAGGGCCAGGATTTCCTCTGCAAGATCATCCATACCTCGGGCACCACGAGCGCGCCGAAGGGCGTGAAGATCCGGGCTCTTGGCGTGGCCGAGCTCGTCAATTCCCTTCGCCGCAACGTGCGACCGGGCACGTACGCGCGTTATCTGTCCATCGTGCCCCTGAGCCTGCTCATCGAGCAGGTCACCGGGATCTACATGACGCTGAGCGACGGCGGCACGCTGGTGCTCCTGTCGCCGCCATCGCTGCTCCTCGGCACCCCGGGGACGACGGCGAAGGCGATCTTGCCGTACCTCCGGCTCGCGCGCCCCTCGGCCATGACCCTCCCGCCGGCCATGGTGGAGGCGATCGACCGCTCCTGCCAGGCCAGCGGCGAGAGCGGCGAGGCCCTGTTTCAGCAGCTCTTCGGCCGCGACGAGCCGGCGTTCCTCGGCTGCGGCGGTGCCCCCGTCGCGCCGGACGTGCTCTCTCGGCTCGCCCGGCGCAAGATCCCCGTCTACGAGGGCTACGGGCTGAGCGAGAACTCCTCCGTGGTGACGTGGAACGTCCCCGGGAGCGCCAGGATCGGGACGGTGGGCCGGCCGCTCGATCATGTGGAGGTGAAGCTCGGCGCGGACGGCGAGCTGCTCGTCAGGAGCACCTCCCTGTTTGCCGGCTACACCTCGGCCGACCCCTCGAGCTGCGTCATCGACGCGGAGGGCTGGCTGCACACCGGCGATCTCGCCGAGATCGACGGCGACGGCTTCGTCCGCATCACCGGCCGGAAGAAGAACCTGATCATCACGGCCAGCGGCAGGAACGTCTCACCGGCGTGGGTCGAGGCGATGTACAAGTCGCTCGATTGCGTGGAAGAGGCCGTCATCTTCGGCGATCGCCTCGAGAAGATACACGGCCTCTTCATCGTGGAAGAGCGCACGGATCCGGACGCGGCGCGGGCCGCGATCGACGACTTCGGCCGGCGGCACCTGTCGGAGGTGGAGCGGGCCGCCGAGATCGTCGTCCTGCAGAGCACGCCCGAGCTCTACCGGCATGGCTTCACCATCACCGGCCGGCCCATTCGCGCCGAGCTCTGGAAGCGGCTCGCGCTGGCGCTCGGCATCAGGGAGACATCATGTCCGGTTTGACGACGAAGGTCAGCTATGATCACGGCGGCGGCGCGCTCATCACCGTGCGGCCGGGCACGCCGCTCGACGTCCTCGACAGGTCCTCTGTGATGGAGACGCTGGCGGACGCCGGCTTCCTCCTGCTGCGTGGCTTCGCCGCGAGCCTGAGCGAGTTCTCGCGGCTCGTGTGGCGCATGAGCGCTCGGATCACGCTCGACCCGGCCCGGTCGCTCCACGGCGGGGTGGCGCAGAAGGTCGACGCCGGGCTCGATGCCATCGGGCTCCACTGCGAGAACGGCAACAGCCCGTTCATGCCGCACCTCTGCTGGTTCTTCTGCGAGCGCGCGGCCGCGATCGGCTCGGAGACGACGGTGTGCGACGGCCACAGGGTGTGGGACGCGCTCACGCCGGCGGCGCAGCGGGCGTTTCTGGACAGGGACATCGTGTACAGCCGCCACGTCGAGGCCGCGAAGTGGAAGGGCTTCGTCTACCACTCGCTGCAAGGGAAGAAGGAGATCGAGGACATCACCCTCGTGGACCTGCTCTCGCTCGCCGACGGCCGGTCCGGCACGGTGATCCGCGCCAGCGCCGGCGGGTCGATTTACTACGAGTTCCAGGTGCCGGCCGCCAGGAAGACGTTGTTCTCGGACCGCATCGCCTTCGCGAACAGCCTCCTGGGCCCGTCCTACAATTACGAGAAGCCGAGGATCACGTTCGCCGATCGCGAGGAGATTTCCCCGTCGCTCCTGAGCGAGGTGGTCAGGGTGACGGAGGCGATGACCCTGGATATCGCGTGGCAGAACGGCGACGTGCTGCTTGTCGACAACACCCGGGTGATGCACGGTCGCCGCGCGATCCTCGACCCTCGCCGCACCATCTACAACGCCCTGAGCTTCATCAGATGAGGTGCGAACGAGGTGCCGATGCGATCACCGCAACGATCCATGGAAGACTGGCAAACAACGATTCGATGAAGGAGGAGCTCGTGGAATTCAAGGGGATGAACCGCGGCGCCCTGGGCGGGGGCCGAGACGTCGGGCGAGAGACGCTTCGAGGAGAGGGGTGAGGGGCATGCGTTCCGAGCTGCACGACATCAACCGGCAGGCTCACCTGCGGACGATGCACCCGAACGGCCTTGGCTGGCCCGAGCGGATGCCCCCGGAGGAGCTCGACTTCATCTCGCGCGTGGCGTTCGGCGCGCCGGGGCGCCGCTCGGGGGCGGTCGCCTACCTGGTCAAGGAGCTCGCGCAGCTCGCCGAGATAGAGCGTCACGTCTCGGCGGTGATGACCTACGTCATGGCGGAGATCCAGGCGGACGCGACGCCCCTCGGCGACGGGTTCGAGCTGAACCACGCGCTGTCCTGCTTCGCCGCGGAGGAGCTCCAGCACGCCGGCATGTTCTACCGCTATGTCCGGCTGCTGTCGGGCCGGGACTTCAAGTGTCCCGACAACCTCTTCGCGCAGCGGGTCGCGCTGTACCAGGGCGGTGACTCACCGTACGTGAAGCTCTCGGCGCTCTGCTGTTCCGCGTACGTCGGCGAGTCGGTGATCACCGTGTTCGAGCACCGCCTCAGGGCGCTGGATCCGGGCAAGCGGTTCTTCTTCACCCAGCTCCTGCACGCCCACGGCCTGGACGAGGCGCGCCACGTCCAGTTCGACCACTTCCTGTTCGACCATGTGGTCCCGGCCCTGAGCCGGCAGGAGAGGCGCCGGATGCGCCAGATCCTGGAGGGCACCGAGATGCTCAACACCGAGCTGGCGAGGCGCTTCGAGGAGCACGCCAAGGCGACGTTCGACATCGACTACACGGAGCAGAACGTGGCCCACGAGACGCAGCTCAAGCTCGCGAGGGCGTTCCGCGGCCTCGTGCTCGACGAGGAGATCGTCCGCAAGGTCGATGACGGGATGAGCGACGCGGACCGGCGCGTGATCAGGGAATTCGGCCACACGGAGGCCATCCACGGCTGAAGGGGAGCCGCGGAGGCCCACCGCGGGTGACGGCTAAGCCGGCTCGCCATCGCCGGCGGCGGCCTGCTCGACGATCCCCCCGGCAGCGGAAGCGCCGGCGGCGGGCCGGGCGGGAGCGGCGGCGAGCCGAACGGGAGCGGCGGTGGGCCGGGCGGGGCCGCTCCCGGCTCGGGCGTCGCCGCCGGCGGCGCCGGGCGCGGGCAGCTCCGGCTGCACGGCAACGGCTGCGCGGCGAGCGGCGCCGCCGGCAGCGCCGCGGGTGACGCCGGCCACGGCCCGCTCTGGCTCCTCCTGGGGCTGCTCCTCGCGCGCCTGCCTATTTCGTGGCGCCCTCCCCGCGCTGGTGTAGATCGCCGCCCGTGAGGAAACGCCACCTCGGCAAGACAGCCCTGCAGGTCTCGGAGCTCGCCCTAGGCACCTGGGGCCTCTCGAGCGACGGCTACGGCCCGGTCTCCCAGGTCGAGGTCGATCGCGTCATCGACCGCGCGATCGCCGTCGGCATCGACCTCTTCGACACGGCCGACGTCTACGGCCGCGGCGACATGGAGCGCCTCCTCGGCAAGCGGCTCCAGGGCGCCGGCACGACCTTCGTGGTCACAAAGATCGGCACCGATCTCGACGGCCTCCCGCCGACGAAGCGCTTCGACCCGGTCTACCTCCGCACCGCGTTCGAGCGGTCCCAGGAGCGGCTCGCCCGCGACGTTGTCGACGTCGTCCTGCTCCACAACCCCACCGTGGCCGCGATGCGCGACAAGGAGCCCCTCGCCTTCCTGAAGGAGCTCAAGCAGGCCGGGAAGATCCGCGCCTTCGGCGTGAGCGCCGGCTCTGCGGACGTCGCCCGCTCCGCGCTGCGCGACGAGGCCGACGTCATCGAGATCGCCTACAACGCCTTCCACCCCGGCGATCTCCACGAGGTCGCCGGCGACGTCTCCGAGAGCGGCGCCGCCGTCCTCGCCCGCTCGGTGCTCGCGCACGGGCTGCTCGCCGGCCAGTGGAGCGCCGACCGCGAGTTCTACGCCGACGATCACCGCGTCAATCGGTGGACCCGCGAGGAGCTCAGGACCCGCCTCCGCCAGCTCGACGCGCTCCGGCCGCTTGTCTCGGGCGCCGTCGTCTCGCTCCGCTCGGCGGCGCTCCGCTTCGTGCTCGCGAACAATATCGTCTCGTCGGCGGTGCTCGGCCCCCGCTCGGTCGCCCAGCTCGACCAGCTCGTCCGCGAGGCCGGCATGCCCCCCTACCTCCGCGACACGGCGCTCGCGGAGCTCGCAGGGCGCCTCAATCAGGCCGGGATCGAGGGGTGATCAGGATGGACCAGAGCGACAGGGAGCTCGACGAGCTCGTCCGCATCGCGCGCGCGGCGGCGGCGATCGTGATGGACGTGTACGCGACGCCGTTCATCGTGGAGATGAAGGGCCCGGGCGATCCGGTGACGCGCGCCGATCGCGAGGCGAACGCGCTCATCTGCGGCGCGCTCGAGGCCGCGTTCCCCGGCGAGGCGATCCTGGCCGAGGAGAGCGTCCCGGCCGCGGACGAGCTCGCCGCGCGCTTCGGGCGGGAGCGGGTGTTCTTCGTCGACCCGCTCGACGGCACGCGCGAGTTCGCGGACAGGAACGGCGAGTTCGCCGTCATGATCGGGCTCGCGGTCTCCGGCCGCGCGGCGCTCGGCGTCGTGCTGATGCCCACGACCGGCGAGGCGCTGGCCGGCCGCGCCGGCGACGGCGGGGGCTTCGCCTTCCTGGAGGCGAGGGACGGCAGCCGCCGCCCGCTCCAGGTCTCGCCGGTGGCCTCGCCGGCCGACGCCACGCTCATCGTCTCGCGGTCGCACCGGCCGAAGGAGATCGAGCCGCTCCTCTCGCGGCTCGGCATCTCGAAGGTCGTCCCGTGCGGCTCGGTCGGCGTGAAGATCGCCCGGATCGCGACGGGCGAGGTCGACCTCTACGTGCATGGCGGCGGCGGCGCCAAGCTCTGGGACAGCTGCGCGCCCGAGGCCGTGCTCCGCGGCGCCGGCGGCCGCTTCACCGACCTCACCGGCGCGCCCATCGACTACACCGGCCCCGGGCTCAAGCTCGCGCGCGGCATCATCGCCTCGAACGGCGTCCTCCAGGACGCCGTCGTCGCCGCGGCGAGGGCGGAGCTCGGCTGAGGCGCGATGCGGGCGCAGGCGGAGATCGTCGTCGTCGGCGCGGGGATCATGGGCCTCGCGATCGCCTACAACCTCGCGCGGCACCACGGCATCACGGACGTCGTCGTCGTCGACCGGAGCTACCTCTGCGGCGGCGCCAGCGGCCGCAACGGCGGCGGGGTCCGGGCGCAGTTCTCGAGCGAGGGGAACATCCGGCTCATGCAGGAGAGCATCCGCATCTGCCGGGATTTCGCCCGCGAGATGAAGATCAACATCTGGTTCCGGCAGGGCGGCTACCTCTTCCTCGTGCGCAGCGAGGCCGGCCGCCGGACGCTCGAGAAGAGCGTCGCCGTGCAGAACGCGTGCGGCCTCGGGACGCGGATGCTCACCGCCAACGAGGCGCGCGCGATCGTGCCGGAGCTCTCCACCGACGGCGTCGTCGCGGCGAGCTACAACCCCGACGACGGCGTCGTCTTCCCCTGGCCGTTCGTCTGGGGATACGCCGAGCGCGCCCGGAAGCTCGGCGTCGACATCGCCACCTTCACGAACGTCCTCGGTTTCCGCACGCAGGGCGCGCGGATCGACGCCGTGGTCACCGACCGCGGCGAGATCCGGACGCACCGGGTGGTCAACGCCGCCGGCGCGTGGAGCCCGGAGATCGCGCGCCTGCTCGGGGTGGAGCTGCCGAACCGCCCGCACCGCCACGAGATCTGCTCGACCGAGCCGCTCAAGCCCTGGCTCGGCCCGCTCGTCGCCGACCTCTCGAACGGCCTCTATTTTTCCCAGTCGATGCGCGGCGAGATCGTGGGCGGCATCTCCAACGAGGACGTCCCCGAGGGCCTCGACATGGGGTCGAGCCACAAGTTCCTCGCGCTGTATGCGCGGGCGCTCGTCACGGCGTGCCCCGTCCTCGGCAGCGTGAAGGTGCTGCGGCAGTGGGCTGGCTGTTACGACCTCACCCCCGATCAGAACCCCATCGTGGGCGGGGTCGACGACGTGGAGCACTTTTACCAGGCCTCCGGGTTCATGGGTCACGGCTTCATGATCGCGCCGGTCATGGGCAAGCTCATCGCCCAGCACATCGCCGAGGGCACCGCCCTCCCCCTGTTCGATCGCTGGAACCTCCGCCGCTTCAAGGAAGGCCGGCTCCTCAGCGAGGCGATGATCATCGGCTGAGCCTCGCGCGGGCAGGCTGAGGACGCCGCCCGCGCCCATTCGCCCGCCCTCCCCGCCCCGCGCTTCGCCTAGACTCGCCCCCCTTCCCCATGGGTCACCTCGTCCTCGTCACCGGATCCTCGAGCGGCATCGGCCTCGCCACCGCGGTCGCGTGCGCGGCCGCGGGCCATCGGGTCATCGCCACGATGCGCCGCCCCGAGAAGGCCGGCGCCCTCCTCGCCGCGGCCGCCGCGCGGGGCGCCTCGCTCGAGGTCGAGCCGCTCGACGTCGCCTCGCAGAGCGCCCCCGACCGCGTCCGGGAGATCCTCCGGAAGCACGGCCCCGTCTACGCCCTCGTCAACAACGCCGGCATCGCGGTCGGCGGCGCCTTCGAGGAGCAGGCGGACGACGACGTCCGCGCGCAGTTCGAGACCAACGTCTTCGGCCTCATGGCCACGACGCGCGCCGTCCTCCCGGCGATGCGCGGCGCCGGGCGCGGCCGCATCATCAACGTCTCGAGCGTCTCCGGGCTCGTCGGCCTCCCCGGCGTGAGCATCTACGCGGCCACGAAGCACGCCGTCGAGGGCTTCAGCGAGGCGCTGCGCTGGGAGGTCGCCCCGTTCGGCGTCCACGTCTGCCTCATCGAGCCCGGCACCTTCAAGACCGAAATTTTCTACGAGAACCAGCGTCGCGGCGCCCACATCTCGCCCGAAAGCCCCTACGCGGCCATGACCAGGACGATCGAGCAGCTCGTCCTCCAGGACGCCGCCAAGGCCCCGCCGCCCGCCCCGGTCGCGGCGGCGATCCTCCGCCTCATCGAGGCCCCCTCGCCCCCGTTCCGGACCCTCATCGGCCGGGACGCACGGGCGCTCGTCGCGCTGCGCCGTGTCATCCCCGACCGGCTGTTCGCGACGGGGATCCGCCGGCTGGTGTCCACGCAGCGCTCGCGTTGACACGATCTCTGGCCCCGAATAGTTTCGGCACCGCCGTTTCCATGACGGAGCGGCGCCACGTCGTGGCCAAGGGGGGCTGCGCCCCCTGCCGCGCGCTGTTTTTGTCCGCTTTCGTCCCCTCAGGCTAACGAAGGCTAGCCGCTGACCCCCTCCCCTGCAGCGCGCGCCGCGCGACGGCGAGGTCAGGCCGGCAGCATCACCGAGGTCCCGGAGGAAACACCATGTCCCGCTCAGCACGCAGCATCCTGCCGCTCCTTCGCTCGCTCCTCCTGGGGGCCGCCACCGCGTCGTCGATGGCGCTCTCCGCAGGGATCGTCGCCGGGTGCGCCGACGAGAACGACCCCGAGACGCACGTCAAGCGGCTCGACGACCCGGCGACGGTTACCCCCTCGGTCAACCGGCTCGTCCAGTTCTTCGAAGACGCGATGACGCGCGACAACAAGGACCGGAGCGGCCCGACCGTGAAGCCGCTCCTCGACAAGATCATCGAGCCGATGACGCAGCGGTGCGTGGCCGGCGACCTCGATGAGCGCACGAACTCGAAGCTCATCAAGTTCATCTCCGACACGCGCGACCCGCGCGGCGACGCCTGCCTCATCAAGGCGCTCAAGGACTACAAGCCCGAGTCGACCGAGGAGGACGTCCGCTGGGCCGTGCGCGGCCTCGGGGCGATGAAGTCGGAGAAGGCCGCCGAGGCGCTCATGGGCGTCTTCACGAAGCTCCAGCACGGCAAGGCGAAGGGCTCCAGCATCTCGCGCGACGTGCACGACGCGATGATCGACATCAACAGCAAGTCCTGGGAGGACGGGCTCATCACGATGCTCGGGCGTCCGATCAACGATCCGAAGGACGTCGCCACGATGCGGAACGAGCTGTTCTGGCAGATCACGGCGGCGGAGGTGCTCGGGTGGCAGCGCAGCGAGAAGGCGGTCGTGCCGCTGCTCAAGATGGTGCTGTCGCCGCTCAAGGCGGACGCCGCCACCACCGCGATCCTCGCGCTCACGAAGATCGGCAAGCCCGCCATCCAGCCGGCGATCGCGCTGCTCCAGGGCGAGCAGAAGGAGCTCATCGAGTACTCGAAGGTCGAGAACCTGAAGGGCGCCGGCGACAAGGCGAGCGCGGAGCAGAAGAAGGCGGCGGAGACCGCCCACGTGGCGGCGGCCGCGCTCGTCCTGGCGACGATCGGCCGGCAGGAGTCGGTGCAGCCGCTGCTCGCCGCGCTCTCGAAGGCCGAGGACGTGCCGCGCGCCATCATCGCGCGCGAGCTCACCAAGGTGCCCAAGACGCCGGAGACCCTCGCCGCCTTCCAGGCGGCCTACGAGAAGACGCCCGCGGGCCTCGAGATGCCGCCGGCCGGCCTCAACGCGCGGGTCATGCTCGCCGAGGCGGCGAGCCACTTCTTCGACGCGAGCCTCGTGCCGTGGATCGTGAAGACCGGGCTCGAGGCGCGCGGCGAGGAGGACGACGTCGCGCAGATCCGCGACGTGTCGCTGCAGACCGCGCTCAAGCTGATGAAGCCCGACCAGGTCGCCGACGTCGACAGGCTCGCGAACACCCGCACGAGCGGCGGCGGCACGGTCGGCAAGTCGATGGAGAAGGAGATCAAGCTCGCGAAGGAGCTGCTCGGGGCCTGCGGCGCCAAGGTCGAGTGTTACATCGGGAAGCTCGGCGACCCGTCGGCGCAGACCAAGGAGACCCAGTTCACGGGGATCAAGGCCGCCTACATGACGGGCGTCCTCGGCTCCCCCGACGTCCGGCAGCAGATCATCGACGCGCTGCCGAAGGCCTCGAACGCGGCCGTGCGCTTCGTGTCGGTCTCGGTCATCGACGCCCTCTCGCCGAAGGGCGACGCCGACGTCGCGAGCAAGCTGCAGAAGATCGTCGACGACGGCGAGGCCTCGAGGGACGCCGAGAAGATGGCCGGCAACGCGCCCTTCAAGACGGTCATCTACCGCCTGACCGCCCGCGCCCAGTAAGCCCGCAGCGCCACGCCCCGTCCCGCGGCCAGCTCCCGGGACGGGGCGAGCGCGCCGGCGTGCAAGCGTGCAAGCGTGCAAGCGTAACAACCAGCACCCATTTACAGATTTTCTTTTTCCGGCGCTTTCCGGGGCGATGTTTCGCCGGGGTGCCTGGATCCCCGATTTTTCCTGGCATCTCCTCCGTCTTGACGGTTTACTCCGGGCCCTCTTCACGGGGCCTTCCTGGCTGAACGAACCATGATCGTGCTCGAGGTAACCCAGGGTCTCGCTGCCGGGCGCACCTTCGAGCTCCAGGGCGAGCTGATCACGCTCGGGCGCTCGCCGGACAACCGGGTCGTGCTCGACGATCGCCACATCTCCGGGGCGCACGCGCGCATCGTGAACGGCGGCGACGGGGTGATCCTCGAGGACCTGCGCTCCACGAACGGGACGAGCGTGACGCGGCGGGGCGAGCGGCTGGAGCTCGGCCCCGGTCGCAGCGCGGTCGCCCTCCAGACGGGGGACGTCATCGAGCTCGGCTCGGGCGACGCGGTCACCCGGATGGTGGTGAAGATCCCGGAGGAGGCCGACGAGGCGCGGGTCGTCTCGATCCGGCGCCTCGACGAGATCGAGCCTGCCCAGGCGAAGATCGAGCGCGATCCGAGCGCGCTCTCGGCCATGTACGCGGCGCAGAAGCGCATCGGCGCCGCGAACGATCTCGACCAGGTGCTCGCCGAGATCGCCGACGCGGTGCTCGCGCTGGTGCCGAGCGCGACGCACGTCACGGTGGTGCTCCGCGACGACGACCAGGAGGCGGGCGCGGCGCCGGCGGTGTTCGTCCCGGTGCTGACGCGCGTCCGCTCCGCGTCGGGCGGCGGGGCGCCGCCGGCGGGGCCGGTGCCGATCACGCGCAGCGTGTACCGGAAGGTGATCAAGGAGCGGGCGGCCGTGCTCGCCGCCGACGCCCCGATCGAGGTCGGGCAGACCGAGTCGCTGATGGGCGCCTCGATCCGCAGCACCCTGGCGGTGCCGCTCTGGAAGGGCGAGGAGATCATCGGCGTGCTCCAGGCCGACAACCGGAGCGCGCCCGGGATGCTGAACGCGGGCGACCTGGAGACGCTCCTCGTGCTGGCGGCGAACGCGTCGCTCGCGGTGGCGAACGCCCGGCTCATCAAGCGGCTCGTGCTCGCGGAGGAGCGGCTCCAGAAGGAGAACAGCTTCCTCAAGGGGCGCGAGGAGAAGCGCCGGGGCGGGGGCGGGGGCGCGGTCGACATCATCGGCAACAGCGACGCGATGCGCAAGGTCATCGGCCAGCTCGACAAGGTGGTCGACACGCGCGTCACGGTGCTGATCGAGGGCGAGACGGGCACGGGCAAGGAGCTCATCGCCGCCGCCGTGCACTACCGCTCCCGCCGCCGCGACAAGCTCTTCGTCGCGCAGAACTGCGCGGCGCTGGCCGAGAGCCTCCTGGAGAGCGAGCTCTTCGGCCACAAGAAGGGGTCGTTCACGGGCGCGACCGAGGAGAAGAAGGGCCTGTTCGAGATCGCCGACGGGGGCACGCTCTTCCTCGACGAGATCACCGAGACCCCGCTGTCGCTCCAGTCGAAGCTCCTCCGGGCGCTCCAGGAGGGCGAGATCCGCGCCGTGGGGGCGACGAGCCCGAAGCACGTCAACGTGCGCATCGTCGCGGCGACGAACCGGAACCTCGAGGACGAGGTGGCCAAGGGGCGATTCCGCGAGGATCTCTACTACCGGCTCAAGGTGTTCCCGATCCGCCTGCCGCCGCTGCGCGAGCGGCGCGACGACATCCAGCTGCTCGCGGCGCACTTCCTGGAGCGCTACGCGGACGAGATCGGCAAGCCGTGCGGCGGGTTCAGCCAGCAGACCCTGGAGCTCATGGTCGCGTACGACTGGCCGGGCAACGTCCGGGAGCTCCAGAACGAGGTGCAGCGGCTCGTCATCCAGCTGGAGCCGGGGGCGTTCGCGACGCCGGAGCTGCTGACGCCGCGGATCCGGCAGGTCGAGGGGCTCGTGGCGCGGGCGGGGACGCCCAAGGGGTCGCTCAAGGAGATGATGGACGCGGTCGAGAAGTTCTTCCTCCTGGAAGCGCTGCGCGGGCACAAAAACAACAAGACCAACGCAGCGAAATCGCTCGGGATCACGCGAGAAGGGCTCCACAAGAAGCTCCGGCAGTACGGGATCTGACGGCGAGGGCGCCTGCGACGCGGGGGCGCCGCAGCGGAGGGGGTCGGCCCGTCCGCGGCGTGCGCTCCGCGTCGCATCGACCTGGGCGAGGGCTCGCCCCCTCCGCGCGGCTCGGAGACGAGTCGCTCAGTCGCTCAGTTGCTCAGTTGCTCAGTCGCGCAGTCGCTCAGTCGCTCAGTCGCTCAGTCACTCTACTGCTTCGGATTGGCGCGCATTCTCTTCGAGATCTGCTTCCAGCGCCGCTTTTCCTCGACCCTCGCGCGCACGTCCTGCTGCCGGGCGAGGTAGCGTCGCTCCGCCCCGAGCTTGAGGTACGCGCCGAGGCGCTCCGGGTCGAGCTCGCCGTCCTCGATGGCGCGGCGCACCGCGCACCCCGGCTCGCCGTCATGGGCGCAGTCCCGGAAGCGGCAGGCGGCGGCGCGGGCCTCGACGTCGTCGAAGCCTGCCGGACCTGCCCCATCCGAGGACCAGAGGCCGAGCTCCCGCACACCCGGCGTGTCGATGAGGAGGCCGCCGCCCGGGATCAGGAACAGCTCCCGGTGGGCGGTCGTGTGGCGGCCACGCTCGTCCGACGCCCGGATCTCCCCCTCGAGCTGGATCTCGGCGCCGAGCAGGCGATTGCTGAGCGCGGACTTCCCCACGCCGGACGAGCCGACAAGGGCGAGGGTCTCCCCTGCCCCGATCTCGGCGCGGAGCGCGTCGAGGCCGGCGCCGGACAGGGCGCTGACGAGCGCGACCGGCGCGGTGGGCGCGACCTCCCGCGCGGCGTCGATGAACCGCCCCGGGTCGGGGCAGACATCTGCCTTGTTGAGCACGAGCACCGGGCGAGCGCCGCTGTCGAGGACCGCCTCGATGTACCGTTCCAGGCGGCGCACGTTGAAGTCGGCGTTCAGCGACGTGACGATGAGCACCTTGTCGACGTTGGCCGCGAGCACCTGCGCCTCCACCGTGGGCCCCGCGGCCTTGCGGCGCAGGCACGTATTCCGCGCGAACGTGTGGACGATGTACGCGGGCCCGGCGCCGTCGCCGGGCCTGAGCCCCACCCAGTCGCCGACGGTGGGGAGCGCCGCGCGGTCCGCGGCCTCGTGCGCGAGGCGCCCGCTGATGACCGCGAGGCGCGGGCCGTCCGCGGTCTGCACGTGGTGCCTCGAGGCGGAGGCGAGGATGACGCGCGCGGGCTGCACGGCGTCCTCCAGACAGGCGAGCTGGCTCGCGAAGAAGGGAGTCCATCCGAGCCCGATCAGATCGGGTCGCGGTTCGTTCTGAGAAGACGGATCAACGAGAGAATCGGAGTCGATTTGCATGACGGACGAGCGCTCCATGGCGTTCGGCCGCGCGGCGCAAGCTGCGGCGCGCGGCGATCGACGGACAGGGCGCGGCGGCGCGCGAGTGCGCGCCCGCGCCGGCCATTCCACGCGCGGGGCCGCCGCGGTGCGGAGCTCGTCGACCGATCAGGACGTCACGCCGGAGGGCGCGCCCGACCAGGGCGGATGCCCTGCGAGGCGCGCGCAGCGCAGGACGGACACGCGCCGATCAGGGCACGCGCGCGCCGGCGCGAAGGCGTGGAGACGAGCTCAGCTGGCCGCGGCGGAGACGACGGCGGCGGCGCAATGGGTGTGCTGTGTATTCCCACTCATGACCTAACCTCCGTGTTCGGCTCACGTCACAACGACGCGGCAGCACCTAGAATCCGCCAGCGCCGCGCCGCCGTCAAGCGCCTCCGTAAACGGACGAGAACTGACGAGAACTGACGAGAACCGACGAGAACCGACGAGAACCGACGAGAACCGACGAGAACCAGCCCCCCTGCCCCTCTGGAAAGGGCCAGGCAGGGAGGGCGCCCCGGCCGTCCGCCCTGGCCGCGGGGGAGGTTGCGAGGAGGCCCTCGCCGCACTAGGGTCCTTCGCTCCATGCCCACACCCTTCGAGCTCGTCTCCGAATTCAAGCCGTGCGGTGACCAGCCTCGCGCGCTGCAGGAGATCTGCTCCGCCTTCGAGCAGGGCGAGGCCTTCCAGGTCCTCCTCGGCGTCACGGGCAGCGGCAAGACGTTCACCGCGGCCAAGGTGATCGAGAAGCTGCAGAAGCCGACCCTCATCATGGCGCCGAACAAGACGCTGGCGGCCCAGCTCTACGGTGAGATGAGGGAGCTCTTCCCCAACAACGCCGTCCACTATTTCGTCAGCTACTACGACTACTACCAGCCCGAGGCCTACGTCCCGACGAGCGACACCTTCATCGAGAAGGACGCGATCATCAACGACGCGATCGACCGCATGCGCCACGCGGCGACGCACGCGCTGCTCTCGCGGCCGGACGTGATCATCGTCGCCTCGGTGAGCTGCATCTACGGCATCGGCTCGGCCGAGAGCTACCACGGGCTCCTGATCAAGCTCGAGCGCGGCACCGAGATCCGCCGCGACGAGCTGCTGCGGCGGCTCGTCGACATCCAGTACACGCGCAACGACGTCGATTTCCACCGCGGCACGTTCCGCGTCCGCGGGGACGTTGTCGAGATCTTCCCCGCCTACGAGGAGTCGCTCGCGATCCGGGTCGAGTTCTTCGGCGACGAGATCGAGGCGATCAAGGAGGTCGACCCCGTCCGCGGCAAGGTGGTGGGCCAGCTCGATCGCTACGCGGTCTTCCCCGGCTCCCACTACGTCACCGAGCAGCAGCAGCTCCGGCTCGCGATCCACGCGATCCGCGAGGAGCTGCGCGAGCGCATCGACCACTACGACAAGGCCGTGCGCTTCCTCGAGAAGCAGCGGATCGAGCAGCGCACGATGTACGATCTCGAGATGCTGGAGCAGATGGGGTTCTGCAATGGCATCGAGAACTACTCGCGCCACCTCTCGGGCCGGAAGCCCGGCGAGCCCCCGCCCACGCTGATCGACTATTTCCCGAAGGATTTTCTCCTCATCATCGACGAGTCGCACCAGACGGTCCCGCAGGTCGGGGCGATGTTCCGGGGCGATCGGGCGCGGAAGGAGACGCTCGTCGAGTACGGGTTCCGGCTCCCGAGCGCGCTCGACAACCGGCCGCTCAAGTTCGAGGAGTTCGAGCAGCACTACGCGCAGGTCCTGTTCGTGAGCGCGACGCCCGGCGAGTACGAGATCCAGAAGTCGGCCGGCTCGGTGGTCGAGCAGATCATCCGGCCGACCGGGCTCATCGATCCGCAGATCCGCATCCAGCCGGTGGGCGGGCAGGTCGACGACCTGCTCGCGCGCATCCGGGAGCGGGTGGCCCGCGGCGATCGCGTGCTCGTCACGACGCTGACCAAGCGGATGGCCGAGGATCTCACCGAGTACTACACCGAGCTCGGCATCCGGGTCCGTTACCTCCACTCGGACATCGACACGCTCCAGCGCGTCGAGATCCTCCGCGATCTCCGGCGCGGCGAGTTCGACGTGCTGGTCGGCATCAACCTGCTGCGCGAGGGGCTCGATCTGCCCGAGGTGTCGCTCGTCGCCATCCTCGACGCCGACAAGGAGGGCTTCCTCCGGAGCCCGCGCTCGCTCATCCAGACGATCGGCCGCGCCGCCCGCAACGTGAACGGCGAGGTCATCATGTACGCCGATCGCATCACCGACGCGATGAAGCGCGCGATCGACGAGACGACCCGGCGGCGCGTGATCCAGGAGGCGTACAACAAGGAGCACGGCATCACGCCGGCCACGGTCAAGAAGGCGATCCTCGACCTGTCGCCCACGTCGGGCACGCGCGACTACTACGCCGTGTCGAAGGGCCCGGCGAAGCTCGCGGCCGACGCGGCGCGCGCCGCGATGGACGTTGTCGACCAGATCGACGCGATCCGGCAGGAGATGTTCGCGGCGGCGGAGAACCTCGAGTTCGAGAAGGCGGCGCGGCTGCGCGATCAGCTCCGCCAGCTCAAGGCCCAGCAGGGCGACGGGGAGGCCGGCGCCGCGCGCGAGGTGGCCGAGGAGAAGCCGGCGCGCTCCGGGCGGACGGCGAGCCGGCGGGGCGCGAACGGCAAGGGCACCGCGGCCGGCAACGGCGGCGCGCGGGCGGCGGCCAGCAGCAAGGGCGGCGGGCGGGCGGCGGCGGGGCGCGGGGGCGGGCGCTACAGATAGCGACGGAGCCCGCAGCGGGGGAATAAGGAGCGTGATCCGGCAGGCGCCCTCCCCTCCCTCGCGCGCGATCCACGTCGACCCTGCGGCGCGGCCCTGTTAAGGGGCCCGCGATGGCCGCCTCCGATCCCATCCTCGTCACGGTCACGGGCAGGGACCACCCTGGCATCACGGCCCGGCTCACCGGCGTCCTCAGCGACATCGGCGCCACGCTGCTCGACATCGAGCAGGTGGTGATCCACGGAAACCTGAACCTCGCGCTACTCGTGCTCCTCCCCGAGGCGCGCAGCGCGCTCAAGGAGCTCCTGTTCGCCGCCAGGGAGCTCGGCGTGGCGCTCGACTTCAAGCCGCTCGACGGCGGCGCGCCGCCGCGCGCTCCCGGGAGCCGCTACGTGGTGACGGCGATCGGCCGGGAGCTCGGCGCCAAGGAGCTGCACGACGTCGCCTCCACCCTCGCCGCCCACGACGCGAACATCGAGAAGGTCGCGCGGCTATCGGTCGAGCGGCTCTCCTCGGTGGAGATCCAGGTGCTGCTCCAGCGCGAGGAGGAGGCCGACGCGCTCAAGCAGGCCCTCCTGGCGCTCGCCACGCAGAGCAGCTTCGACCTCGCCTTGCAGCGAGAGGGCCTCTTCCGCCGGAGCAAGCGGCTCGTCGTGATGGACATGGACTCGACGCTCATCCGCATCGAGGTGATCGACGAGCTCGCGCGCGCAAAGGGCGTCGCGGAGCAGGTCGCGAAGATCACCGAGCGGGCGATGCAAGGGGAGATGGACTACGACGAGTCGCTCCGCCAGCGGCTCTCGCTGCTCCGCGGCCTCGACGTCGGCGTGCTCCGGAAGCTCGCCGCCGAGCTCCCCATCACCGAGGGCGCAGAGACGCTCATCCGCGTGCTGAGGCGGCTCGGCTACCGGACCGCGGTGATCTCGGGCGGCTTCTCGATCGCGGCGGAGGCGCTGAAGGCGCGGCTCGGGATCGACTACGCCTACTCGAACGCGCTGGAGGTCGAGGGCGGGAAGCTCACCGGCCGGGTCACCGGGCCCATCGTCAACGCGCAACGCAAGGCGGAGCTGCTCGAGACCATCGCGCAGGCGGAAGGCGTGCTGCTCGATCAGACCATCGCCGTGGGCGACGGCGCCAACGACCTCCTGATGCTCCAGCGCGCCGGCCTCGGCGTCGCGTTCCGGGCGAAGCCCAAGCTGCGCGAGGCCGCCGACACGTCGCTGTCCGCGAGCGGCCTCGACGCCATCCTCTTCCTGCTCGGCATCACCGAGCGCGAGCTCCTGGAAGTGACGTGACCGGCGCCGCCCTCGACAGGCGCGCCGGCCCACAGAACTGAACCGGTTCAGTCCACGGCTGGCCTGTCGACACAACGCCGAGCCGAGCGCTCGCCCGCCGCGGCCCCTCGCCCGCGGCGCCTGCGGTGGGTGAGGGTGTGGGAGCGGCTGCGCTGGCTCGGCCGCCTCGCGCGGCGTCCGGCCGTGCGCGGCGTGAGGCTCGCCCGCAGGCCGCCGTGCTATCCACCGAGGCCATGAGACGGAGCAGGTCCACACGGCAGGCGGGCTCCGTCGCCTGGAGCGGAGGTGAGACGTGAAGCGTCCGACGATCACGGACATCGCGTGGCGTGCGGGAGTGTCCAAGGGAGCGGTGTCCTATGCGCTGAACGGCAGGCCCGGCGTGTCGGAGCCGACGCGCGAGCGGATCCTGGCCATCGCGGCGGAGCTCGGCTGGCAGCCGAGCAACGCGGCGCGGGCGCTCTCCGACGGCCGGGCCAGCGCCGTCGGGCTGGTCATCGATCGGCCCGCGCACACGCTCGGCATCGAGCCGTTCTTCATGCAGCTCATCTCCGGCATCGAGGCGGAGCTGTCCGACAAGGCGGAGGCGCTGCTGCTCAAGGTGACCGAGGATCGCGCGGCCGAGCTGGAGACGTACCGCCGCTGGTGGGCGGAGCGGCGGGTGGACGGGGTGATCCTCGTCGACCTCTGCGAGGGCGATCCGCGCGTGAAGCTGATCGAGGAGCTGAAGCTCCCGGCGGTGGTGGTCGGCGGACCGGCGGGCAAGGGGCGGCTCGCGGGCGTGTGGAGCGACGACGCGAGCGCGATGCGGGCGGTTGTCGACTACCTGGCCGCGCTCGGCCACCGGTCGATCGCGCGGGTCGCCGGCCCCGCGGAGTTCATGCACACCGCGCTCCGCACCAAGGCGTTCAACGCGGCCGCCCGCCAGCGCCGGCTGGAGCGGGTGCAGACGGTCCACGCGGATTACACGGGCGAGGCGGGGGGCCAGGCCACGCGGCGGCTGCTCGCCGGGACCACGCCGCCCACGGCCATCGTCTTCGACAACGACGTGATGGCCGTGGCCGCGCTCGCCGTCGCCCAGGAGATGCGCGTCCCCGTGCCCGAGCGCCTGTCGATCGTGGCCTGGGACGACTCGGCGCTGTGCCAGCTCGTGCACCCCGCCCTGACCGCGGTGCGCCGCAACATCGCCGAGCACGGCTCCCACGCCGCCGCGCTGCTCCTGCGCCTCGTGGCCGGCGAGGCGATCGCCGACGTCGAGTGCAGCGCCCCGACGCTGGCGACGCGGGGCAGCACCGCGCCGCCCCCTCGCGCCTGAGCCGGCCTCGCCCCGCCGGGGGTGCGTTCCTCCCTTGCACGCTGTAGACTGAACCGATTAAGTCGCTTGCTTGAGGGATATGCACCGCAATTTCGCCAAAGTCGCTGTTCGTCAACAGGCCGTCGCCTGGCTCGGGGCCAATTTCTGGTCGAGGCGCGGCGGCCCGCTCATGTGGCAGAGCTACGATCCGGCCCTGGTCCGCGAGGAGCTCCGGGTGCTCGCCGAGCACGGCCTCACCATGACCCGATCGTTCTTCTACTGGCCCCATTTCATGCCGGAGCCCGACCGGATCGACGAGGGCTGCGTGGAGCGCTACGGCGATTTCCTCGACGCGCATGTGGAAGCCGGCCTGACCACGATCCCGACCCTCCTCGTCGGCCACATGTCCGGCGAGAACTGGGACCCGGCCTGGCGGCGCGGGCGAGATCTCTACGGGGACGTGTGGATGGTCGCCCGGCAGGCGTGGTTCGGCGAGCAGATGGCGCGGCGCTTCGCGGGCCACCCGGCGGTGACCGGCTGGCTCATCTCCAACGAGATGCCGATCTACGGCGAGCGCGAGCGCTCCGTCCGCGAGACGGTCACGAGCTGGGCGAGCCTGCTCGTGCAGGCGCTGCGGGCCGGCGGGGCGAGCCAGCCTATCTCGATCGGCGACGGCGCGTGGGGCATCGAGGTCACCGGCAACGACAACGGGTTCTCCGTCCGCGACCTCGGCGCCCTCGTCGATTTCCTCGGCCCGCACGTGTACCGGATGGAGAACGACCTGGTACGCCAGCATTACGGCGCGGCGTTCGTCTGCGAGCTCACGGGCTTCCTCGGCAAGCCGGTGGTGCTGGAGGAGTTCGGCGTGTCCTCGGGCTTCGCGTCCGACGAGAACGCCGCGCACTACTACCGGCAGGTCCTCCACAACACCCTGCTGGCCGGCGCCACCGGCTGGATCGGCTGGAACAACACCGATTTCGATCTCATTCACCAGGATCCCTACCGGCATCACCCCTTCGAGCTCCACTTCGGGCTGACGACCACCGACGGTCGCCCCAAGCCGCAGCTCAAGGAGATGGCCCGCTTCGCCAGGGTGCTCGCCGACATCGACGTCCTCGGCTGCGAGCGCGAGCCGGCCGACGCGGCGCTGATCGTGCCGTCGTACCTGGAGGGCGCGTTTCCGTTCACGGAGGCCGAGGATCGCACCTACCTGTTCACGATGCTGCGGCAGGCCTACATCGCGGCGAAGGAGGCGGATCTGCCGCTCGGGCTGACCCGGGAGCGGGACGGGATCGCCGAGGATTGCCGGCTGTATCTCCTGCCGTCGGCCAAGCAGCTGACCGCGCCGAGCTGGCACCTCCTGGAGCGGCTGGCCTCCGGCGGCGCGGTGGTCTACGCGTCGTACTCCCACGGCACGCACGGGTCGCAGCGCGGCCCCTGGTACGCGCACCTCAATGCGATGTTCGGTGTCGAGCATCAGCTGCGCTACGGCATGGTCGACCCGATCGAGGGCGATCGCGTGACGCTCACCTTCGAGCGCCGGTTCGGCACGATCGCCGAGGGCACGACGCTCACGTTCCCGGTCGCCGGCACCGACCACAGCCGCGCTTACCTGCCGGTGCGGCCCAGGGGGGCGGAGGTCGTCGCGGTCGACGAGCGCGGCCGGCCGGCGCTGCTGCGGCGCCAGGTCGGGAGCGGCAGCGTCGTGCTCTGCACCTACCCGATCGAGCACTTCGCCGCGGCGACCCCGCGGATCAACCCGGAGCCCACCTACAGGCTGTACGACGCGCTCGCCGAGCTCGCCGGCGTGCGGCGGCCGGTGATCGTGGACGACCCGCGCGTCGCGGCCGACACCCTGCGCCACCGGGATGGCCGCCGCTTCGTGTTCCTGGTCAGCCAGGCCGGCGAGCCGCTCTCGGTCGAGCCCGTGGTGGCCTCGGGACACCTGACCGAGCTGGGCGGCAAAACTCCGGTCCGCGCCGTCGAGCTCGCGCCGTACGATGCGCGGATCCTCGAGCTGCGGGCGGGGCCGCGGTGAGCGCGGGGCCGCGGCTCAGTACCAGCGCGGCGTGCCGCAATCGATGTGCAGGTGGTCCCGGTGGCTCGCGTCGAAGTCCGGCCCGAGTACGCGCGATGCCGCCCCCTCGGCGCGGAGTCGACGGGTCACGCCGCGGAGAAAGCGCCCCTCGCGGGTGCTCGGGTCGTTCCCGTAGAGCACGTAATCGCGGAGCACGCTGATCGCGCGGCCGCGCTTCGGCGAGAAGCGCGCGACATCGAATGCATTGCCGAACGAGTGCTCGCTCAGCCCCGCGCTCCACCGGCGCATCCTGCCGACCACTTCCCTGCAGGCGTAGCTCCCCAGGGTGCTGATGCGGGTGATCGGCGAGCTCAGGTGCGCTTCCGCCTCTTCCTGGATCACGCGCTCGATATCGGCCAGCCGGAGGGCGAGTGAGCAGTCGACCTGCAGCGGGGGCGAGTAAACGATGCCAGTCGGGCCGCGCGTCAGCAGCACGCCGTGCGGGATGCCGCACCCCTTCTTGTTGGGCTTCGCGATGTCCGGCAGCGGCTGAAACCGCGCGCCGGAGAGCTTGAGCGCGTCGCGGCACTCCGCGCCTGCGGCCGCGGCGATGTGGTTCCACTGGCGCTGCGCTCGCGGCGGCCGCTCGCCGAGGCCGGCGGCGTCGGCGAAGTGCTCGACCCAGGGGCCGGCCCATCCCGGCGATGCCGCCGGTGGCGTCGCGGGCGCTCCGCCGGCGACGGCGGGCGCTGGTTCCGCGGGGGCCGGCGCTGCTCCTGCGAGGGCCGGCGCTGCTCCCGCGAGGGTCGGTGCCCCCGCGAGGGCCGGCGCCGGGGGCGCCATCAGCGCGGTTCCGCCGAGCTCCGCGAGCGTCGGGCCGCCGTGAGAGCAGGACAGCACCGAGGTCATCGCCGCCGCAGCGAGCCCCGGAAGAAAGCGTGCGTGCACACCGATGTCCGTACCGCAGCGGGCGAGCGGCGCAAGACGCGCGATCCGCCCATCCCCGCGCGCTCGCCCACACGGCTACCGCGTTCGCCAGCCTCAGTCCGCTCCAGCGCCGTCTCCGGCAGCCTCGCTTCCTCGGCGCTCGCTCCCGTCCGTCGCCGCCCCGTCTTCCGGCTCTCCCGGCACCGTCGACCGGAGCAGGAGCAGCCCGGCCACCGACACGACCGCCCCCGCCGCCGTCACGCTCCACGGCAGCACCTCTCCCTCGATGATGCCCTGCACCGACGGCGGCTTGAAATAGAGCAGCGACACCGCGAGCCCGTTGTTCAAGGCATGCAGGAGCGCCCCGGGCAGCACCGAGCCGGTGCGGTAGCGCGCGTAGCCGAGCACCAGCCCGAGCGAGAACGTCGGCAAGAGCCGGTACACCGAGCCGTGCGCGAGCCCGAAGAGGAGCGCCGACACCCCGATCGCCACCGCGGGCCCGGCGC
>JAICEP010000006.1 GCA_025924095.1 Sorangium sp. | reverse complement strand
GCTCACGTGTGGCCAAATCTCTCTTGACGGCGCCGGGTCTCACTCGCGAAGATGCGCGAGTCCCCCGAGCGCATCGGCGGTGCTCGGCCAGAAGGTGGCACGCTCTGCGGTGACGGGGAGCCGCGCCCAGAGCCATCACGGGCCCCGGGGGTGACGACGCGAAGTCAGTCTTGGACGACAGGTGAGAGAGCTGGGACGGCGCCGGGCGCCGGGACCAGGAGAGACGATCAGGACTCTTGCAGAGGTCAGCGCCGCTCGGCTAGCGTCCCGTGCGCATCTCGCCAGAGAGCGACAGGAGCACGCCGTCCACGGCCAGCGCCGCCGAGCGAAATAGGCCTCTCATCCGTTCTTACGTGTGAGTGAAAGACTGCCGCCCCTCGGCAACACGAGTCTGACAAAGGGAACCGATCGAGTTGCGCGAAACCTCATCCCGGGGACGCGAGGCGAACTGGAGGACAGAAGCAATGCACGGAGCGTATGAAGCTTTCAAAGAGGGTGGATGGGGTATGTGGCCCATCCTTTTCTGGTCGATCCTCACGATCGGCATCATTGTTGAGCGCGCCCTCTACCTGTTCGGCTCGTCCATCAACAAGGATGTCTTCCTCGCCACCATGCAGAAATGCATCCTGGCGGGTGATGTCGCCAAGGCTGTGAAAATGTGTTCCGCGGCGAACGCCCCGCTCGCCCGGATCGTCCAGGCCGGCCTTGTCAAGGTGAACCGCCCTGATGAGGAAGTCCAGGCGGCGATGGACGAGGCGGCTCTCCGTGAGCTGCCGAAGATCTCGGCGCGCACCTCGTACCTCGCGCTGCTCGCGAACCTCGCGATGCTCTCCGGTCTGCTCGGGACCGTGACGGGTCTCATCAAGTCCTTCGGCTCCGTCGGCGGCGAGTCGGTCGATCCGAGCCAGAAGGCTCGCGTGCTCGCCCTCGGGATCTCCGAGGCGATGAACTGCACCGCCTTCGGCCTCGGCGTGGCGATCATCGGCCTCATCGGCTTCGCCGTGCTGAACGGCAAGACGCAGCACATCGAGGACGACATCAACGAGGCATCGGTGCAGATCCTCAACCTCGTCGTCTCGAACCGTCAGAAGGTGAATGTCGCTGCAGTCGGTCAGGCGGCTGCCTGATGGTCCTCGGCGGGCCCGGGTCGTCGAGCGCCTCCCGCGCGCTTCCACCTGGGCCCGCTCCCGTGCCTCGAAGCCCCGGACGGCTTGCGCCGCCGGGGCCCCGGGAACTTCAGCAGCGCGACGAAGTCAGACCCAGCATGGTGGCCCTCCGCGAGCTGCGGGCAGGGCGTTCCCGCAACAACTTGGATAGGTGAGCCCAGGCTCACGTTGGGAAGGCAATATGGGCGGCGTAGACGTCGGCGACGGCGGCGGCAAAAAGCGGGCGACGAACTCGGACATCAACATGATCCCGTTCATCGATCTGCTGATGGTCACGATTGCATTCCTGTTGATCACGGCGGTCTGGGTCACCAACTCGCGCATGAACGCGGACGCCCAGGTCCCCGGTCCGCCGGACCCCAACAAGGAGCTCACCCCGCAGACGCCGGAGAAGGTGCTCAACCTGCACATCGGCGAGAGCGAGTTCGGGCTCGTGTGGAAGCAGGGCGCGACGGTGGTCAACGAGGTCAAGGTCAACAAGTCGCCCGTCGAGCTCGGCGACGCGTCCTCGAAGATCATCCGCTACCCGGAGCTGGCGAAGCGGATCGAGGAGGAGTGGAAGACGCACGGCGGCCACCGGGATCCGAGCGACAAGAAGGTCGACCAGGCCATCCTCCATACCGACAACCGCACGCCCTTCAAGGAGATCGTCGCGGTGCTCGACGCGCTCTACTCGCCGAAGCGCGAGATGAGGCTGCCGGACGGGAACAAGCAGGTCCCCGTGTTCAACATGACGTTCTCGGTCCGCTGAGGCAGGAGCGCGCACATGGATAGGTTCAATCCGAAGCACCACAAGAACCCCCACGCCCACGTGATCCATCAGCCGGGCCGCCGGCTGATGAAGGGGGTGCCGCTCCGGTTCGTGTGGAACAAGGTGTCCGGGCACGGCGCCCGCAGCCCGAACGCGGGGCTCAACCTCGTGAGCTTCATCGACTTCCTCATCGTGACCGTGATCTTCCTCCTGATGTCCTTCTCGGCGTCGGGTGAGATCGCCGTCGACAAGAACGTCAAGCTCCCGAAGGCGGAGAACGTCGATGACATCATCGACGCGCCGATGGTCGCGGTGAACGGCAACCAGATCCTCGTCGACGGCGCCCTTGCGGGGTCGACCCGCGCGATCGAGGAGCTCGGGCGTCTCCAGAAGATCGACGAGCTCTTCAACCTGCTCAAGAACAAGCGCGAGCTTTGGAAGCAGGTGCAGCCGAACAAGCCGTTCCCGGGCGTGTGCATCCTCCAGGTCGATCAGAACGTGCCCGCGCTGGTCGTGAAGAGCGTGTTCCAGACCGCGGCGTTCGCCGGTTACCCGAACGTCAGCTTCATGGTCGGCAAGCTCCCGAAGTCGCAGTGATCCTCGCTTCTTGACCTATCAAGCAGAGAAGAAAGGGGCGCGCTGGGCGATGCCCGGCGGCCCTGGTCACCCTCGGACGTGGTGGCGCCAGCGGCGCGATCGGCGCAGCCTTCCCCTCCGCGCAGCTCGTGTGGAGGAGGCTGTTCTGCGCGCGTGATCGGGTCGGTGCCTCCTGCGTGGAGCCTCTCCTATGTCCTCTGAACAGCCGCCCCGCGAACGCGGCTTGCCTTCGGTCTACAAGGCGCGGGAAGCGCGCTCGAAGATGCGCTGGCCCCCGGCGAAGTTCTGGGGTTACACGGCTCTCGTCCTCGCAGTCTCGGCGATCCTCCACTGGAAATGGTCCCAGGGGCAGATCGAGAGCGCGCGCCAGAAGCTGATGGCGAGCCAGCGCGCCGTCGCCGTCGAGCTCGGCCCGCGCTGGTTCCCGATGCGCGAGCGCGTGGAGGGCTGGACCCTCGATCTGTCGCGTAGCGCGGGGGCCGAGCTCGTGGACCGGGAGGCGCTCAAGGCGTGGAATTTCCGTGAGCTTGCGGGCATTTACCTGCGCCTTCGGGTGGACGAGGCGACGAGCGTCGACGCCATCCGCAAGAACGCGCAGCAGTCGCTCCGCGACGCGTTCACCGCGTGCCTCCTGCGGGTCCCGAACCCGAACCCGCTGGCGGGCGCGGAGTGCAAGCGCACGCGCGATTGCGCTGCGGGCGAGTACTGCAACGAGGCCGAGCGCTGCTCGCGTCCCGCGCAGCCGTTCAACCTGCGCGTCGCCTACCGGACGATGCATGTCCTCTCCGACGAGTGGGTGCGCGACGCGCAGGACGCCTCGAACGAGCTGCGGCTGCGGCTCCTGGAGTCGAGCTTCGAGGACACGATGCGGGACGACGTGCCGCTCGCGGCGGAGCTCCTGACGCGGGCGCAGTACTACCTCCTCGTCCTCGACGAGCCGGCCGAGGGCGCGACGAGCACCGAGGCGTTGCTCGGGGTGCCGCACATGGCGCGGGTCGGGGTGTGGCGGCTGTCGGACGGCAAGCCCATCCTGCGGGTGCGCCGCGAGGCGAGCGGCCATCTCATCGGCGGAACGCCGTCCGTCGAGGGGAGCGCGCTCGAGGCGCGACAGCGGCAGGCGAACAGCTGCGCGCTGGCCCTCGCCGTGCGCGAGGCGATGGGCGACACGACCGGGGCCGTCGCCGAGCCGCAGTGAGGCCGCGCCGGGCAGCGCGGTGAGCGGCGCGCGCCGCGGGGCAGCGCGCGCTGCAAGATCAGCGCGCGCGCGCGCCGAGCGTGACGTCCCGCGCGACGATGTGCAGGTCCGTGAGGTTGTGGCCTGTCGGCCCGGTCTCGACGCGCGTGCCGAGGGCGCGGTGCGCGGCGGCGTCGTCGACGCCCGCGAGCGCGGCCTCGATCCCCCGGTCGGCCATCGCGGCGGCCGCCGCGCGGGCGACCACCGCGCCCGCCGCACCGGAGCTGCCGTCGACGCCGTCGGAGGCCGCGCAGAGGAGCGCGACGTCCGGCGGCAAGTCGCGCATGGCGGCGAGCGCGATCCACCCCGCGCGGCCGCCCGCGCCGCGCTGGGCGGGCAGCGCCAGCGTCGGTTCGCACGGGATCACGACCGCGTCACCCGGGGCGAGGGTGCGGGCGAGCGCGAGGCGACGCGCCACGATCGCGCGCGCGTCGCCATCCTCGGCGGGGGCGGCGACCGCGCGCAGCCCTGCCCTGTCGGCGAGAGCGGCCGCCACGCGCTCGGCGAGCTTGTCCGGATCGGCGAGCAGGCGCGCCTCCAGGCGACGCGCGTCCGCGGGCTTCAGCGACTCGCTCAACGCGGGCGCGAGCCGCGCGAGCTGAGGAGCCCGGCGATGGAGCGCGGCTCGCGCGTCGTCGACGTGCGTCGGGTCCGGGACGGTGGGGCCCGAGCTGATGTCGTGCGGGAGCCCGCCCACGACATCGCTCATGATCAGCGTCAGGACGCGCGCCGGAGCCGCCGCCGCCGCGAGCCGCCCGCCTTTGATCCGCGAGAGATGGCGGCGAACGAGGTTGACCTCCTGGATCGGGGCGCCTCCTTCCAGGAGCGCCGCCACGAGGGCTTGCTTGTCCGCGAGGGACACGCCCGCAGGCGGCGCCGCGAGGAGCGCCGAGGCGCCGCCGGAGATGAGGGCGAGCAGGAGATCGTCGGGGCCGAGCGCGGCCACCGCGGCGAGCGCTGCCTCGGCCGCCTCCACGCTGCGCGCGTCGGGGATCGGGTGCGCCGCGCGCATCACGCGGAGCGGGCGCAGCGCGGCCTCCTCGGGATCGGCCGGCGTCTTCTGCCGATCGCGCGCGGAGGTCGCGGCGTCCGCGACGGTGACGGCGAGCCCGCCGGTGATCCGGTCGCCCCAGCTGCGGAGCGCGCCCCGGGTCATCCCGAGCGCCGCCTTGCCCGCCGCGATCGCGAGCACGCGGCCGCGGCGTGCTCCTGCCTCGGCGTCGCGCGCGCCCTCGACGAGCCCGGCGGGATCGAGCTCCACGAGCCCGGCGCGGAACGCGGACACCAGCGCCGCGCGCAGCCCGTCGAGCGCGCCGCTCAACGGCTCCTCGCGCCGGCCTCGCTGCGTCTCGCCGCCACCTGGGCGGGGGCGCGGTCGCCAGCGTCGACGATGTGCGCCCAGACGACGTGGTGCCAGCTCAGCGTGACCGACACGAGCGCCCGCTGCTCGTCGCGCGGGCTCACGTCCCCTGCGAGCTCCGAGCCGCGCCAGCGGAGCGCGCCCCTCACGCCGAGGAACGGGCCCGTGGCGTGGCCCAGGAGCGGCACGTCGAGCGACAGCGAGAGCTCGACCCCGGGCTCCGGCGCGAGCCCGGCTCCCGGCGAAGCCTCCCAGAACGAGCCCACGCCGAGCGCGACGGAATCGATGAACAGGTCGAGCCACGGCGTGCCGAGCTCGAGGTTGCTCGCGTACCGGCCGAGGAAGAGCGGCTGGATGAAGACGCCGCCCGCGATCGAGCGCGCGACGGTCGCTCCCTGCGCGCCGATCGCGTCGGTGTAGTGCGCATACAGCCCGGCGGTCGAGAGGTAGGCCGCGGCGCCATGCGCGCAGAGCGCCGGACCCCCGTTCGCGAGCGAGGCGCCCGCGCCCGCGCGCAGAGCGAGATCTCCGTCCAGGCGGCCGTACGCGCCGTCGCCGTCCGCGCGCGCCGTGGACGCCACCGCGACCGTCGCGAGCGCCGCGGCGCCGGCGAGCGCCCTGGCGGCGGCGCGACGTCCGCGCGCGGGCTCGAACGATCCCCGTGCTGGCTTGTTCGTGGTGATCATCAGCGTATCAGCGCCTCCCGCACCGCGTCCCGCAGCTCGGGCGCGAAGAGGATCCGGGTGCGCGTCATGGTCTCGTTGCGCAGCCGATCCAGCAAGAAGGACACCTCGGCGGGGCGTCGCGGGCGTCCTCTGGGGTAAACGACCAGGAGCGACTCGTCCTCGGCGTAGGGCGTGTCCTCGGCGATGTCGACGCCGACGTACACCTCCGGGTCGAGCCCGGCGCCCTGCGCGATCTCGCGCACGGCCTCCAGCGCCGCCGTGCGCCGCGCATCGCACCCGGCCGGCGTCTCGCCGGGCTCGGGGAACAGCTCGACCGACTTGAAGAGCGAACGTACGCGCAGGCGGCGGGCGAGATCGGACAGCACGGGATCGGACGCCGCCTCCCAGGCGTGGATGGCCCCGAGCAGGACCTGATCGTCGAGCTCCAGGTACTGCTCCAGGGTGGGCATCTCGCCGACGGCCATCGCCTCGACGGCGGCGGGGACCTCGGGGATCCGATCGCCTGCGGCGAGGCGGGCGACGGCGCGCCGGAGGATGGCGCCGATCATCCACTCTGCGCTCCGCGTGGTCTTGTGGAAATAGACCTGCTGGAACATGAAGAAGCGGGCGAGCAGGAACGACTCGATCGCGCTCATCCCCTTCGTTCCGTCGATGGCGAGCGCGGGAGCGGGAGGGGCAGACGCGGCGCCGCCGCCGGGCATCTCCACCTGGACGTCGCTGAACCTGAGGCTGCGCAGCAGCCACGGCAGGTCGTACTCGCCGTACCTGACGCCTGTCGCGTGTGCGTCGCGCAGCAGGTAGTCGCAGCGATCGACGTCGAAGGTCCCGCTCACCGCTTTGGCGAGATACGGCAGCTCGTGTCGTCCGCCGATGAGGTCGGCGACCCGCTGCGGCAGGTAGGGATCCTGGCGAACGAGCACCTGGTGCACGTCCGAGGCCGGGTCGAGCAGGATGCGCTCGGTCCAGCGCTCATGGTGGAGCGCGCCCGGCATGGCTTCCTCGAAGAGGTGGGACAGTGGGCCATGGCCGAGATCGTGCAGGAACGCTGCGGCGATCGCGTCACGCGCGCGGTCGCTGGTCACTCTCTGCCAGAATGGAAGGTCGCGGTCGATCTGGCGCAGCCTCGCAATGAGGAGGCGCATCACGTGGGCGGCCCCGAGCGCGTGCGCGAAGCGGGTGTGCTCGGCGCCCGGGAACGCCAGTGACGTCAACCCGAGCTGACGGATGCGCCGCAGCCGCTGCACCTCGCGGGTGCCGAGCAGGCGCGGAACGATGGCCGCCTCGCCGCTCTCGAACTCGATCAGGCCGTGGACCGGGTCGCGCAGGATCAAGATGGATCTCCACGCGACCCCATGGGCGCAAAAGGAGTCGGGTCACTCAGGAGTTGCCTGATGGCGTCCAGCTGCGGGCGTGTGCGCGGGGAGGACGCGTCGCTCCGGGCGTGCGGCGTGGAGCACAGCAGGATGCACGTCAGACAGGGGCGGGAAATCAAGGAGGTGCGCGACGTTCCCACGCGAGCCTACGGGAAGGCAAGCGCGGCTCGTCGCAGAGCGTTCCTCGTGAGCGATCCAGCGATCCCCTCAGCTCCCCCGGCGACGAGACGTTCGCGCGACACCGCGGCGTCGGGAGCGCGCGGCCCGCGACGGAAGCCCCGCGGTGGAGGCCAGGCGCGCCGACGCGGAATGATGCGGGGACTTCGAGCGTAACGTAATAACGCGTCATGGCGCGCGTCGCGCAGCGCGGCACCGCGAACGCGCCGACGCATGCGCGCGTACGAGGGCGTGCGATTGCGGCTGCGCCGTACGACACGACGCGAGACCGACGAGATCTCGAGACGCCTCAGGACGCCTCAGGTGAAGCGCGACGCGGCGATCGGGATCGGGAATCAGGGAGACCGGCGAAGCCGGCGAAACCGGCGATGCGCGCTGCCTGCGACCGAAATTGTGAACGGAGAAAATTGTGAACGGAGTAGGAAAGTGCTCGATTTCTTGAAGCTGGACGAGCATCCTGGTGTACGTTAGGAGGCTGGCTATTCCGCTGGTTAATGTGGGTCATCGGATATCCGGGAGATAGGTCGAGCGCATGACCACGACCAACGGACGACAGTCGGGGCGGGGGCATCCTGCAGATGAGGAGCTAGG
This sequence comes from Sorangium sp., assembly GCA_025924095.1. Taxonomy (GTDB): domain Bacteria; phylum Myxococcota_A; class Polyangia; order Polyangiales; family Polyangiaceae; genus Sorangium. The sequence goes on along the minus strand of JAICEP010000006.1, from coordinate 19,267 downwards.
TCGGGTGACACGCGAATCGGGAGGCATGGCGAGCAGTGGCGATGCTGAGCTCGACGAGTCGCCGAGGCGGCTCGACGCGATCCTCCGCGCCCTCCCGGAGTCGGAGCTCAAGGGCCTCATCACCCGCATGGGGATCCGCATCGACGCCGCGAAGCGCATCGACGCGCCTTCTCAGGCGGCGCGGGCTCTGGTCGGCCTCCCCGACGTGCGCGATCCGTCGCGGCTCCCGACCGCCAGCCGCGAGCTGCTCCACCGCATCGCGGAGACGGGCGGCGTGCTCGTCGTCCCCTCGCTCCCGGCCGGGCTCGAGCCGCTCATCGCGCGCGGCGTCGTTTACGCGCGCAAGACCGACGAGGGCATCGAGCTCGTGCTTCCGGCTGCGTTCCTCGTCCAGCTGAAGAGCTGGGAGAGCGAGGACCCCCGGGCGATCCGGGCGCTGCTCGCGCAGGCACCGTTCGAGACGATGAGCGCGATCGCGACGCACTATCTCGGCCGCCCTGCCACGCCGCCCATCGCCCTGTCGCTCGAGAACGCGTGGGAGACGCTGAGCGATCCGGACCGGCTCCGCGAGGAAATCGATCGCCTCGCGCCGGTCGAGCGCCGTCTGCTCGAGGCCATCGAGTCGGTCGGCGGCGAGGTCGACACGCAGGAGCTCCTCGATCTGGAGCGGGAGCCGATGCGCCTTCGCAGCGCGAGCGGCGTGACCGCGAGCCGCCGTGGCGCGGGCTTCGCGCTCGAGCGCCGCGCCTTCCTCATCCCGATCCACCCGAACCGCCACGTCGTGCCGACCGAGGTGGCCGCCATCGTGGGCGCGGATCGCCGCCGGATGCGCGAGAAGCGGCGGGAGCAGATCCGGTCGTTCGTCCTCGAGGAGGACCACGCCCCGCGGCGGGCCCGCTTCGCCTCGGATCCGGGGATGCTCGCGCTGGCGCTCGCGTACTGCGTGCGCGAGCCGGGGAGCGACGTGCGCCCCGGCGTCGGGACGCCGCGGTCGCTGCTCGTCCGGCTGGCGCAGCGCTTCGGGCGTGACGTCGACGGCGTCGCGCTCGTCGCCGCGCTGTCGCGCGCGGTCGGGCTCTGGGACGCTTCGGCCGCGTCGCCAGCCACGCCCCCCGGCTCGCTCCAGGTGCAGGAGCTGACGCCGCTCCTGTTCACGACGTGGCGCCGCGGCGGCGCGTGGGATGAGGCGCGGTCCGAGCGAGAGGTGCTCCGGGTCGCGTCCGACAACCGCGACGCGAGCCCGATCGGCGCGCTCCGCGAGATGGTGCTCGACGCGCTGCACGACCTCGGCGAGGGCCGCTGGGTGCCGTGGCAGTCGTTGCAGGGCTACCTGGCGGCCGACGAGCGGATCGCCGGGGTCGAGCGGCTGGTCCGTCGCTGGGCCGAGCGCGCCTCGGTCGAGGCGCCGGAGGTCCCCGACATCACGCGGCGGATCGCGCTGGAGTCGCTGCCGGCGCTCGGGATCATCGATCTCGGCGGGGCCGAGGACGTGGCCAGCGCGGATCTGGCGCTCCGGCTGACGCCGCGCGGTCGAGCGCTGCTCGCGGGCTCCGCGCCGAGCTCGGACAACGGCAAGAGCAAGTTCGTGGAGGCGCATGCGCTGCGCGTCGGCGCCAGCGCCAAGGTCTCGGCCGTGCTCGGGCTCTCGGCGTTCGCCGAGATCGGCCGCGTCGGCGATCAGGTCGATCTCCTGCTCACTCCGCCCTCGATCGCGCGCGCGCTGTCGGTGGGGCTCGACAGCGACGCCTTGCGCGTGCGCATCGAGGCGGTCGCGCCGCTGCCGGACACCATCTCGCGCATGCTCATCCAGGCGAGCGTCGTCATCGGCAAGGCGAGCTTCGTCGGCGCCTCCGGCTTCCTCTGGATCGAGGATCCCGAGATCCGCGAGCTGCTCCGTACGCGGAGGCCGGCGGCCGAGATGTTCGTCGATCCGTCGCCCCCCTCGGGCTTGCTGATCGAGGCGGGGGTCGATCTGGAGCGGCTCATCCGGCGCTGCCGTGCGCTCGGCATCGAGATCGAGGCCGATCTCGGCAACCTCAAGGCGACGCGGCAGACCCCGGCGCACGGCACCGAGGGGCCGCACCGGACCTCCTCGACGGCCAACATGCGCCGCTCCCGGACCCCGCCAGCGCGCACCCGCTGAGCTCGCTGTCAACCGGCATCGCGCGAGCGCGGGCCGATGTCGAGCCGGACGGGCGGCAGGGGACGTCCGCGCCTGCAGCCGCGCGGAGCGCTGTGCTCGCGGTGCGTCACGAGCGCAGGCAGGCCCTGAGCCGCGCTCGCTTCCACCTCCTCCGCACGCTCATCCCACCTTGGAGGCATTTTTTCGCAACACTTTGCATTCCTGCGGCGTGAGGGGAATCGCTTCGGAGAAGCGCGACGTGTATACCTTAGCTCGATGGCGCGCTCCTCTGGTGAGCCGGACTCGACCGAAGGAGTGGACTCCGTCGGTCCGGAGACGGCTGCGTTTCCGCTCGGCGCGGGGGAACCCAAGGCTGACAACGTCTACACGATCGCGCCCGGCACCGTCATTGCGCGCAAATACCGTGTAGAGCGCACGATCGGCCGCGGGGGCATGGGCCTCGTTGTCGAGGCGCTGCACCTCGACCTCGATACGCGCGTCGCCATCAAGTTCCTGCTCCCGGAGTTCATGTCGTACACCGAGGCGGCGGAGCGGTTCATGCGCGAGGCGCGCACCGTCGCCAAGCTGCAGACGCCCCACGTCGTGCGCGTGCTCGACGTCGCCGCGCTCGACAGCGGCGAGCCGTACATGGTGATGGAGCTCCTCGACGGCGAGGACCTCGCGGCCCACGCGGCCGAGACGGGCACGCTCGCGATCGGCGAGTGCATCGATCACATCGCCCAGGCGTGCGAGGCGCTCGCGGAGGCGCACGCGCTCGGCATCGTCCACCGCGATCTGAAGCCGGCGAACCTGTTCCTGACGAAGCGCCCCGACGGCGCACCGCTCATCAAGGTGCTCGACTTCGGCGTCTCGAAGATCCTCACCGGCGACACGGGCAACGTCTCCCTCACGCAGACGACCACGATCCTTGGATCGGCGCTGTACATGTCGCCCGAGCAGATGCGCTCGTCGAAGAGCGTTGATCCCCGCACCGACATCTATGCGCTCGGCGTGTGCCTCTTCGAGATCATCGGCGGCAGGCCGCCGTACGTGGCCGACAGCTTCCCGGAGCTGTGCGCGAAGATCTACACGTCGCCGCCCGAGTCGCTCGAGGATCTCCGCCCCGAGGTGCCGGAGGGCCTCGTCGAGGTGATCGAGAAGGCGATCGCGCGCGAGCCGGAAGATCGCTACCAGTCGATCTCGGAGTTCGTGCAGGCGCTCGCGCCGTTCGCCGCGCCGGGCACGCGCACGACCATCGCGGGGATCCTCCGCCTTCACGCCGCCGAGCTCGACCTGCCGCCGCCGGCCTCGCGCGCGGCCATGTCGCGGACCACGTCGCGCGCGTCGCGCGCGAGCAGCGGCGGCCCGTCGGTGAGCGACAAGGGGGCGCGCACCGTTGGCTCTGCGCCGCCGGCGGAGGACGAGGCCCCGCGCCGTGGGCGCACGCTGCTCTATGTGGCGGTCGGGGCCGTCGCCGTCGCCGTGGGCGCGTGGGGGGCGCTCCAGTTCCAGAGCCGGTTCGCCATGGGAACGGGCGACGCGGGCTCGCCGGCGGGCGCATCTCCGCCGGGCGACACTGCGGCTTCCGTCGATCTGGCGCCGCCGCCGCAGCAGCAGGCGTCCGATACGGCCATCACCCTCCCGAAGGTCGTCCCCGCGGGCGACCCCGGGGCCGCCGACGCGGGCGCGAGCGCGGTGGGCGCGGGCGACGCGGGCGCAGCGGACGCGGGCGCCGCGGACGCGGCCGTCAGCGCGACCGGGCCGGCGGCGGATGGCGGGGCCGAGCCGTCCGCAGCAGGCACAGCGGCGCCGAGCGCTGGAGCGGGCAAGCCGCAGCGCGGGAGCACGGGCGGGCGGGGGCGCCCGCGCACGACGGGGACGACAGGCCCGTCGCCCGCCAGCGACCCGGAGCCGGCGCGCCCCGTCTCGACCGTGAACAGCGATCTCTCGATGGAGACGTGCACCGCGACGATGCCGGACGGCACCAAGAAGGTCGTCCCCTGCAAGTGACGCGCGTCCGCGCCCCGATCACGCCGGCATCGCAGCCGGATCGCTCAGGATGGCGCCGGTGAAGCCGGGGCGCAGGTAGAAGCCGCGCGGCAGCGCCGCGATCATCTCGCCGTCGCGCCCGAAGGCGAGCGTCCGCGAGCGCCCGCTCGCGGCCTTCGGTCGCACCTGGAGCCAGCGGCCCGCGTGCGCGGTGAGCGCCTCGATGGCGCCGATGCCGATGAGCCCCATGAGATCCTCGAAATCGGCGCGCAGGACGCGCTCCTGCGCCTCGGTCGGGCGCCAGAGTCGCGGGGCGCCCAGCCGCCGCTCCTCGCTCGGCTGGCCGGGAGCGGCGACGATCGGGACCCAGAGCACGTGGGCGAGCTTCGCGCGAGCGCGCGACGTCTCCCACTCCGCACGATCGGCGTCCGAGAGCGAGATCGAACAGACGAACGTCGACTCCTGCGGCGCCCCGGCCCCGTCGACGGGGATCGTCTTGAGCTCGATGCCGAGGTGCGGAAAATCGGGCCTCGACGTCGATCCAGCCGTCGCTCCAAGCGCGCGTTCGACGAGCGCGCCGGCGGCTCCCTTCGTGCGCACGCCGCCTCGCGGCACCGCGCGTCCGAGCGCGCGCGCGAGATCGGCGAGCGTCAGGCCGGCGAGCGCGGACGCCCGGCATCGGAGCTGGGCTTCATCGCGAGGCGGTTCCAGCGCGGGGATCAACGACGCCGCCTTAGAGCATTGCGCGGCCCGACTCCAGCGTTCGGCCGCGATCGAGATAGGTTGGCCGCCGGGATGCGCCGGAACGTCGATGGGAATCGAGCAGCGCTGACCCGGGGGCCATGGCGGCCTAATACACGCGGCCCCCCCGAACGCGCCGCCAAGAGAGAGCCTACTGCCTAAGTCCCTCCTTGCGCCCACAGGATTGAAAGGAAAAACGCATCAGGAATTTCCTGTATAACTTTTCCGGGGTCCACCGGCGCCGTGCCTTGAGGCCCGCCCGTCGTCGAGCGGCCACCTCAGATCGGCGAGCTGACCGGTAATACGGAGCAGCATCTCGCGCAGGGAAGACGTCGTCGCGCGGTCCTGCGGGTTATGTCGTAGACATGCGTACATGAACGCCGCGATGTCCGCGGTCCTCGGATCGTCGGCGAGGCGCTTGACCGGCGCGGGGAGCCCGTCGTGCGTGATGTGCGCCGTGATGAGCGCGACCTCGGTGGGCGCGTCGAACAGCGTCTTGCCGGTGAGGATCTCGTAGGCGAGGCAGCCGAAGCTGTAGATGTCGGCCGTGAGCGGGGTCGCGGTGACGCCAGGCGGAACGACGCCCCAGATCTCCGGGGCGCCGTAGCAGCCGGTGGCGCAGCCGGGGCGGATGTGGCGACCGGCCAGGCCGAAGTCGACGAGCACGGGCTCCCGTCCCCCGCGCAGGATCACGTTGGTCGGCTTGATGTCGAGGTGCCCGACGCCGACCGCGTGCATGGCCTCCAGCCCGGCGAGGATGCCGTCGAGCAGCGCCACCGCGCTGCGCGAGGTGAGGCCTCGAGCGTCGAGCAGCTTGTCGCAGCGGATGCCCTCGATGAGCTCCATCACGAGGATCGGCTTGGGGCGGGCGCCGGCGTCGAACGTGACGAAGCGGGCGATGTTCGGGTGATCGGGCAACGAGAGGAGCGCGCCCGCCTCCTCCCGGAACAGGCGGAGGAAGTCGGCCTCCGAGACGCTCCGGGCCGCCGTGTGATCGTACTCCGGCACCTTGAGCGCGAAGCGCTCGGCCGACGGATCGTGCCGCTCCTCGGTCCGGGTGACGACGAACACCGTGCCCAGCGAGCCGCCGCCGAGCTGGCGGTGCACGTAGAAGCCACCGAGCGTGCGGCGGCTCGGCAGCCACGCGGGCAGCGGCTGCTCGGGCAGGGTGACTCCACCCGGCGCGCTCGGCCGCCGGACCGGGAGCAGCATGACGCGCGGCACGACGAGGGCGACCACGTCGGCAAGCGCGCCCGGGATGCTCGCGCGCGCGGCCGAGACGAGCGCCTCGACGGGCGCGGCGACGCTCGGCTCCACGTCCTCTTCTTCCTCCTGCAGCGCGACCTCGATGGCGAGGCGCAGCGGCTCCGTCGCGCCAGAGGGCGCGGAGGGCGGGTGATCCCCGCAGCGCCGGCGGGCGCCGGCGGTCAGCTGCGCGAGCCGCGTCAGGGCGTCCTCCAGGGCGCTCAGCGGTGAGGCGTCCGCGTCGCCGTCGCCCGCGGCGGTCAGCGCGCTGAGCGCGCGGGCCGTGTTTACCACGCCGAGCGCGCGAGCGAGGCGGGCGAGCGCGCCGCGCACGATCTCCGTGCGCTGCGACGCGCCCGCCGGCAGCGCCGTGACGAGCGCGTCGAGGGCGGCGATGCGCTCGAGTGCCGCGCGCGCGCGCTCGGCCTCGGCGAGCTCCGCGTCCAGCGCCCCCTTCCGCGTCGACCGGAGCGACACCGCCGCGTCGTCGTCCCGCGCGCGCGCGCCGCCCTCGCGCCCGCCGCGCGCGAACCGCGCGTACGCGCGCAGCAGCTGGGCGACGTCCGGGTGCATGCTCGCCTGGCCGAGCACGTCGAGGTCGTCGGCGTCGCCGCCGCGCATCGCGGCGTGCAGGAAGATGTCGGCCGCGTCGGCCGCCCCCTCCCGCACGAGCGCGTCGAGGCCGCGGGCGACGGACGCGGCGATGGCGCGGCGGAGCGAGGAGCCGCGGTCGGCGCGGAGCCGGTCGAGCAGCACGCCGATGGCGCCCGTCCAGCGGGCGAGCACGCGCGCCTTGAGCTCCGGCTCGCCGCCGAAGTCGGTGTTCTCGCCGTCGATCAGGTGGATGAGCGCGCGGAGGTTGCGCTGGTGCACGGTCACGTGCAGCGGCGGCGAGGCGCTCGTCCGCGCGGCGGACCCCTCGGCGCGGAGCAGCCACCGCGCGAGCCGCTCATCGAGGTCGTCCAGGGAGGCGACGCCGGTCGAGTCCTCGCTCGGCCGGCGGTTCAGCAGCAAGAGGCCCTTCAGCAGACCGGAGCCGAGCAGCTCGGCGTCGAGCTCGCGCACGAGCCCCACCGCCGCCCTGCGCGCTGCGGTGCTCTGCGCGTCGTCGAGATCGCAGAGCTCGATCTCCTCGAGCGCGCCCACGACCTCGGCCGCCATGGCGTACGCCTCGAGCGCGCGGCCGTGCGCCTCGCGCGGCCCCGTCTCGACGAACGCCGCGACGGCGCCGTCGAGCGCGCCGCGCAGCAGCGCGACCCCGGCGCCGTCCATCGAGAGGTCGCGGTGGACGACGCGCGCGAGCGCCGCGAGGCCGTCGTCGCGGACATGCGCGCTGGGCGGCGCCTCGAGCGCGTCCTCCAGCGCGCGCGCGCACCGCGCCGCCGCGCGGGCGCCGAACGGCTCGCCCCGGCTCATCACGCCGCGCAGGTCGCGCCGGAGCTCGACGATCGCCTCGGCCGTCGCCATCGGGGCCGCGCGCGCGATCTCGTCGAGCAACGCGTCGGCCGCCTCGGGCTCCGCGTCGGCCGCGACGGGGAGCCCCCACACCATCGCCGTGGCGATGCCTGGGTCCTGCGCGAGCAGCGGCCCCCGGAGGAGCTCGACGGCGCGGCGGAGCGCGCCGTCCGGATCGACGGCGAGGCTCGCGGCGAGCGACGCGGCGCCGCGCCGCCACTCGGTGGGGGAGAGATCCTGGACGAGCAGGGCGCGCACCTCCTCGGCGAAGTCGGGCAGCGCCCCCGCGAGGAGGCCTCGCGCCGCGGCGATGTGGCGCCACACGAGCGGCTCGCGATCGGCGAGGAGCGTCTGCCAGGCGAGCGCGATCCCGTCGGCGCTGCGGTCGAGATCGCGCCGGCGCACGTCGCTCACGTTGCGGAACAGCCGGAGCGGGAGGTCGTCGCCCTGCATGGCCCGGCGGGTCGCGTCGCGGGCGGCGCGCTCGAGGAGGCGCGCGGCGAGGCGCCGCTCCGGGAGAGAGCCGGTCGAGGGCGCCGCGATCCAGTCGCGCGACAGCTCGCGCCGCGAGGCGAGCAGGAGCGCGAGCGGATCGACCGGGATGTCGGTGCCCGCCGGGAGCCAGAGCGAGAGCATCACGCGCGCGCGGATCCCCGCCCCGGAGAGGCCCCGGGCCGAGCCGGCGGCCATGCGCGTGGCCAGGGCGACGAACGTCGCCGCGTTGCCGGCATAGAGCTGGTTGAGCACGCGCCGGCCGAGCTCGCGCCGCTCGGGCCCGAGCGGGAGCGCTCCGGCGATCTCGTAGAGCGCCACGCTCGCCGCGGCCGGCGCGAGCCAGCTCAGATCGTCGAGCAGGCCGTCGGCCATGGCGGTCTGGACGCTCCGGAGCAGGCCATCCGGGCTGAGGGCGTCGAGCGGGGTCGAGCCATCGAGCGCGTCGACGAGGGCGAGCGAGGCGATCGACTGACGGAAGAGCCCGCGCCGGACGTTCGGGTCGTCGTGGGACGTGAGATCGACGAGCCCTTCGAGGTATTCCGCGCGCGGTCGCATCGACAGATGGCGCAGTCTAGCGCGACGGCGCGCCGGCCCCCCTCCCACGCCGCCGCAATCCTCGCGCGTCATGGAACCTCCCACCTCGATCCGGAGCGCGTGCCGCTCCACCCGGCTCCGACAGAGTCACTTCCCCCTACGATGATCGGACCTGCCGGGGGCGCGCTCTCGCCGCACTTTCCGCTGCCTGGCCCGGGGACCACGTCGTGGACAAGGCCGACGTGCCGGCGCGGTCGTCGCTCGATGCGTGGGCAAGCTCGGATCCCCTCGCGTCCGGCCGCCTGGGCCGTCGGCGGACGCGACAGCGCTCCGGTCGCGCCGCGCTCGCGCCGAGGACGCAATCCGCGCCACCTGCGCGCGGAATGACATGGATCGAGCGGGTGGAAGTGAACGCCGAAGTGGGTTAAGCGGGAGCGCGCGCGGAGCCCTGCCGCCCTGCGCGTCCGTCGCGCGGGGACCGCACCGAAGAGCTGGAATGCAAGGAGACGTGGAACCGGGCTTCTCGTTCGACCTCGACGCGTTCCGTGCCGCATACTCGCGCTTCCTCGCGCCGGCCGAGGACGCGGCGCCGCGCATCCTGCTCACGGGGCACTCCCATCAGGCCTGGCCTGACGTGGCGCGCGACGCGCTCGCCGCGTGCTTCGACGACGCCGCGCGGCTCGTCGACGGCAAGTGGGACGATGCGGTGTTCCCGAGACGCTCGGCGGTCGGCGAGGCGATCCTGGAGCGGATGGGCTTCGCGCGCGGCGACGACATCGCCTTCGGCCAGAACACGCACGAGCTCGTCTACCGGCTGATCACCTCGCTCCCACGGGGCGGTCGGCGGCGGATCGTCACCACCGAGGGCGAGTTCCACTCGCTCAGGCGCCAGCTCGCGCGTCTCGGCGAGGACGGCGTCGAGGTCGCGTGGGTGAGCGTCGAGCCGCGCGGCTCGCTCCCCGATCGGCTGCTCGCCGCGCTCCAGCCGGGCACCTCGATGCTCGCGATCTCGGCCGTGCTCTTCGAGAGCGCCACGGTGGTGCCGCGGCTCGACGAGATCGTCGCGCGCGCGGCCGAGATCGGCGCCGTCCCGCTCGTGGACGCCTACCACGCCTTCAACGTCGTCCCGATCGCGTGGGGCGGCGCGGCGCCTCACGTCTTCGCCGTCGCGGGCGGCTACAAGTACGCGGCGATGGGCGAGGGGATCTGCTGGATGCGCGTCCCGCGCGGCTGCGCGCTGCGCCCGGTCTTCACCGGCTGGTTCGCCGACTTCGACTCGCTCGCGGGAAGCGGCGGCGGCGTCGCGTACGCGCCGGGGGGCGCGCGCTTCGCGGGCTCCACGTTCGACCCGTCCGCGCTCTACCGCGCTGCCGCCGTGCTCGAGCACTGGGATCGCTTCGGCCTCACCGTCCCGCGGCTGCGCGCGATCTCGCTCCGGCAGACCGGGCGCATCCTCGGCCACCTCGACGCCGCGGGCCGCGGCGATGACGTCGTCTCGCCGCGCGAGCCCGAGCGCCGCGGCGGCTTCGTCGCCGTGCGCGCGGCGCAGGCGGGCGACGTCGTGCGGCGCCTCCGCGCCCGGCGCGTCCTCGTCGACGCGCGCCGCGATGTGCTCCGCGTCGGCCCTGCGCCATACCTCACCGACACCGAGATCGACGCGGGCGTGGCCGCCCTCCTCGAGGAGCTCGGCCGCTAGCGCCGTCCCCGACGGCGGCTCATGGTCCCGTTCTCCTTCCTCTCCGACGCCGACCGCTGGGATCTCGCCTTCTTCGTCGCGGCGCCTGCGGCGACGTCCTCGCCGGGGCGCTCAGGGGTCGCTGTGGACGCGCGGCGCTTCGGGGTACAGCGACCGGAGCCCGCGCCACGCGACGTCGGTCGCGCTCTCCGCGGGCTCGGCGAGATCCCACTCCAGGTAGAGCTTGTCGCCGTCGTAGCAGCCGAAGCTCGTCGAGAGGCAGAGCATCGGCTCGCGCTCGATGGCGTACCCCGTGCGCGCGACGTCGTGCCCGTAGACCGCCACGCGAGCGTCCCGGTCGAGCGCGCGCAGAAAGGCATAGGCGCGCTCGCTCGAGGTGCTCCGCGCCCAGAGCAGCGCGCCGAGCGTCCCCTGCAGGCTCATCTCCGAGAGCGGTATGTCGAGGAACCCGTCGAGCGGGAGCCGCTCCAGGTCCTCCCGGCTCTGGATGCGCGCGTGCGGCGCGGCGTGGAGCATGACCAGCCGGGCAGCGCGTGCGACCGCGACGAACGGCCACCCGCGGAACCAGCTCCGCATCGCCAGCGTGTCCTCCGGACCGAGCAGCTCCTCGAGCCGCTGCGCCTCGTCCGGAAAGAACTTCGCCACCACCGGACCCCCCACGTGCGCGTGCTCGTGGTTGCCAAGCAGGTAATGAACCCTGCCGGGGTGCCGTTCCGCGAGGCTCCTCGCCTTTTTCAACAAGGTCACGGAGTCGCCCCGGTAGAATGAGCCCAGGTAGTCGGGCCATTCACCCTCGTCGAGCTCGGGCCCGTGGACCAGGTCGCCCGTAATGACGAGCACCGCGCCGTCAGGGCCGGCCGCCGCCTGGTCGAAGACCTCGGCGACTCGCTCGAAGTCCGCGACATTGCCCTGAAAGTCGGTGGCGACGATCAGTCTGCCCCGATCAGGGAGGTCGACGACACGCTGCACGTCTCCAGCATAGCCGAACGTCCCTGCGTTCGCCTCGCGCGAACTGAGCCCGAGCGGAGACGCCGCGCCGGCCGGCTGCCGATTCACTTGCAATCTGCCAGATCGTCCATATTTGCTGCAATACTACAGCAGCACTGTCCCTTGGCGGGGCTTCTCGCCCGGGCTAGGCTCCCAGCTGTATGCAAAACCGGAATCTTTCAGCGTGGGTAGACGAGGTCGCGCGCCAGACGCGGCCCGATCGGGTCGTCTTCTGCGACGGCTCGGAGGCGGAGAACCGGACGCTGATCCAGGGGATGCTGAGCGACGGCACGGTCATCGCGCTCAACGAGGAGAAGTACCCCAACTGCTATCTTCACCGGAGCGACCCGACCGACGTCGCCCGGACTGAGCACCTCACGTTCATCTGCACTCGCGATAAGGAGGATACGGGCCCGACGAACAACTGGATGTCGCCGGAGGAGGCCTCGGGGCGGGTCGGGCGGCTGTTCGACGGGGCGATGAAGGGGCGGACGATGTTCGTTGTCCCGTACCTGATGGGCCCCGTCGGGTCGCCCTCGGCGAAGGTTGGAGTCGAGATCACCGATAGTCCTTACGTCGTCGCGAGCATGAGGATCATGACCCGTATGGGCCGGGTCGCGCTCGATGCGCTGGGCAGCTCCGAGGACTACTGCCGGGGGCTGCACTCGCTCGGAGACCTGAGCCCGGAGCGCCGCTTCGTGTGCCATTTCCCTGCGGAGCGGCTCATCTGGAGCATCGGCTCCGGGTACGGGGGCAACGCGCTGCTCGGGAAGAAGTGCTTCGCGCTGCGCATCGCGAGCACGATGGCGCGCGACGAGGGCTGGCTCGCGGAGCACATGCTCATCCTCGGTCTGGAGGACCCGGAGGGCCGGGTGACGTACGTCTGCGCGGCGTTCCCGAGCGCCTGCGGGAAGACGAACCTCGCCATGCTCGTGCCGCCGGCGTCGCAGAAGGGCTGGAAGGTATGGACGGTCGGCGACGACATCGCCTGGCTGCGGATCGGTCCGGACGGCCGGCTCTGGGCGATCAACCCCGAGGCGGGCTTCTTCGGCGTGGCGCCGGGGACGAGCTCCAGGACGAACCCGAACGCCCTGGCGACGCTGGCCAGGAACTCGATCTTCACGAACGTGGCGCTCACGCCGGAGCGGACGCCGTGGTGGGAGGGCTTTGACGGTCCTGCGCCGCCGGTCCTCACCGACTGGAGGGGCCGCCGGTGGACGCCGGACAGCAAGGAGCCGGCGGCGCACCCGAACAGCCGTTTCACGTCGCCGGCCCGCCAGTGCCCGTCCATCTCGCCGGCGTTCGAGGCCCCGGCGGGCGTGCCGATCTCGGCCATCGTCTTCGGCGGCAGGCGCGCGCGGCTCGCGCCGCTCGTCTGCGAGGCGCGCGACTGGGCCCACGGGGTCTACCTGGGCGCGACGATGGCCTCCGAGACGACCGCCGCGGCCACGGGCAAGGTCGGGGTCGTCCGCCGCGACCCGATGGCGATGCGCCCCTTCTGTGGGTACAACATGGGCGATTATTTCCGGCACTGGATCGAGCTCGGCCAGGGCCGCGCGGCGTTCCCGAAGATCTTCCACGTGAACTGGTTCCGGCAGGGCGAGTCGGGCAAGTTTCTCTGGCCCGGCTTCGGCGAAAATCTCCGCGCCCTCCGCTGGATCCACGCGCGCGTGAACGGGAAGGCGCAGGGACGCGAGACGCCGGTCGGGATCATGCCCACGGACCGCGAGCTCGATACGAGCGGCCTCGACCTGAACGACGAGGCGATGCGCGAGCTCTTCGCCATCGACCGCGACGCGTGGCTGGAGGAAGCGCGCGATCGCGAGGCGTTCCTGGAGTCGTTCGGCGCGCGCATGCCCGAGGCGCTGCTCCGGGAGAACCGGGATCTCGTGGCCCGGATGCAGGCGTGAGCTAGCGCCGTCCCCCCGAGCGATTCATCCGACCCACGCCACCCGCGAGGCCTGGAGCGGCACCGCGCCTGAGGTCGCCGCCCCCGACCGGAGCGGCCTCCGCGGCGGCGACGCTCTGTCCGAGGCGAGCGCGCTCTGTTCGACGCGAGCGCGGCGAGCGCGCCGTGCCGGGAGCCCAGAGAGAAACGGCCTCGCGGTCAGAAGTCCACAGAAAGCCGTCGCGGCCGCGCTCGTCCGTTCTCTGATGAGGACGGTCGGGAATGTCTTGACGCCGGTACAGGTCGGCCCACACAGTTCTTTCAAAGAATTTTGAAACTTTAATGAGCCCTCCGAACGACATCCAGCGCCAGGCGGAGCTGCTCGCCGCGGACGCGATCGGCGACGTCATCGAGCACTGGGGCTTCCGCCGCGTGCTCGGGCGGATCTGGACCGTCCTGTTCATCGCCGGCGGCGCCCTGTCCGCCGCGGAAATCGGTGAACGGCTGCAGGTTTCGTCCGGCGCCATGAGTATGTCGCTGACAGAACTTCAGAGGTGGGGTGTAGTACGAAGAGTATGGAAACCGGGAGAGCGGAAGGAGTTCTTCGAGGCCGAGACGGACTTCTGGAAGATGATTTCCAAAGTGTTCGCCGAGCGCGAGCGGCTCATCGCCGACTCCGTGAGGGAGCGCCTCGAGCGGGCCTCCGCGCTGCTCGAGGGCCTGCCTCCCACCGACGCCACCCGGTTCAGCCTCGATCGGGTGGAGCGGCTCCTCTCGTTCGTGATCGTCGCGCAGACGGCGCTCGACGGGTTCATCAAGAGCAGGACCGTGGATTTCTCGCGGTTCGGGGACCTGGTCCGGTTCCCGATCCGGGCCGTTCGGTCCCGGCGAGGCGCCTAGCGGGCTCGTGATTTCGGAGAGCTCGGCCGCTCGTGGGCCCCGCGCGGTGCGGGGAGCGCGTGCGCTCGTGCTTCCAGGTGGAGATGGGATGACTGCGACAACTACGTTTACTGGGACGGTCCAGCGGAGCGATGTCGTCTCGAGCCTCGGAGGCATGTGCGCTGGGCGAGGGCTCGAACCGCTCGCCGCGCGCCTCGCGGAGCTCAGGCGCCTGCTCGACGGGGACCTCGACGACGTCGAGCGCGAGATCGCGAAGGTCGGGCTGGACGGCGAGACGCCGGCGCACCGGAGCGCGCGGCACCTGCTCGGGCTGAACGGCAAGCGGCTGCGGCCGATCTGTGTCGCGCTGGCCTCCCACATCGGGGGCGGCTTCAACGCGGCTGCGCGGACCTTCGCCGTGGCGGTCGAGCTCGTCCACAACGCGACGCTGCTCCACGACGACGTCGTCGACCTCGGCGACCGCCGGCGCGGCGCGGACGCGGCGCGCGTCATCTACGGCAACGCCGCGTCGATCTTCGGCGGCGACTACCTCCTGGTCGAGGCGCTCAGCAAGATCCAGGCGGTGGGCATGCCCGACGTGCTCGAGCGGGTGCTCCAGGTGATCAAGGAGATGGTCGTCGCCGAGGCGCTCCAGCTCGCGTCGCGGGGCCGCGTGCGCACGAGCACGAGCGAGTACTTCCAGATCGTCGACGGCAAGACGGCCTCGCTGTTCCGCTGGGCGATGTTCGCCGGCGCGCGGGCGGGCGGGGTGAGCGAGCCGCTCTGCAAGGCGCTCGAGAGCTTCGGCACGAGCCTCGGCGTCGCGTTCCAGCTCGTCGACGACGTGCTCGACTTCGCGGGCGATCCGGACGCGACCGGCAAGGCGCTGCTCACGGACCTGCGCGAAGGCAAGATGACGTACCCGCTGCTCCTCGCGATGGAGCGCGACCACGAGCTGACGCCCGCCCTCGAGGCGCACTGCGCGTCGGAGGAGACGGCGGCCCCGCCGGAGCTCGGCCGGCGCATCGCGAAGGTCATGGTCGAGCAGCGCGTCGTGGACGACTGTCTGGAGCTCGCGTCGCGGCTCTGCGGGGACGCGGTGCGGAGCATCGAGCCGCTCCCGGAGAGCCCGGCGAAGGCGGCGCTGGAGGGGGTCGCGATGTCGACGCCCCGGCGGAGGCGGTGAGCGGCGATGACGGATTTCCCGGTGCAAGGCGGAGGGCGCGCGCCGCTCTCGCGAGCGCGCGCGGCGCGCGGAGGCGGCCGATGAGCCAGAACGTGTCCAGCCGGATCAGCGGCTTCTACAAGCGGTGCGTCGAGGACCGGCTCCGCGCGATCCAGGCGCTCGGGCTGCTCGACGAGGACGCGCTCGCGCACCTCGCGAGCGGGGGCGGGCTGCCGACGGCGGTGGCCGACCGCATGTGCGAGAACGTCATCGCGACGCACGCGCTCCCGCTCGGCCTGGCGCTGAACTTCCGCGTGAACCAGCGCGACGTGCTGGTGCCGATGGCGGTGGAGGAGCCGAGCGTCATCGCCGCGGCGTCGAACGCGGCGCGCATGGTCCGCCTGTCGGGCGGCTTCTCCGGCGAGGCGGACCCGCCGATCATGACCGCCCAGGTCCAGCTCGACGACGTGCCGGACACGGAGGCCGCCGCGGGCCGGCTGGAGGCCGCGCGCGCGAGCCTGCTCGCGGCCGGCGACGCGGCGATCCCGAGGATGGTGGCGCGCGGCGGCGGCTGCCGCGATCTCGAGGTGCGCGTCCTGTCGGCGGAGCTCGGCGTGCTCGTGGTGCACCTCTACGTCGAGGTCGGCGACGCCATGGGCGCCAACCTGGTCGACACCGTGGCCGAGGCGGTGGCGCCGCTCGTGCAGCGCATCGCCGGCGGGACGATCGGCCTCCGGATCCTCTCGAACCTGAGCGTCCGCCGCCGCGTGCGCGTGACGGCCACCGTGGGCGACGACGCGCTCGGCGGCGCGGACGTGGCGAGCGGCATCGCGCGGGCGAGCCGCTTCGCGGAGCTCGATCCGTACCGCGCGACGACCCACAACAAGGGCTTCATGAACGGGCTCGACGCGGCCGCGGTCGCGCTCGGTCAGGACTTCCGAGCGATCGAGGCGGGCGCGCACGCGTACGCATCCCTGAGCGGCCGGTACCGGCCGCTCAGCACGTGGGAGCGCGTCCCCGGCGGGCTCGTGGGCCGCGCGGAGCTGCCGCTCGCCGTCGGGACGGTGGGCGGCTCGACGGAGGTGCACGCCGGCGTGCGCGCCGCGCTGCAGCTCGTGGGCGCGAAGAGCGCGCGCGAGCTCGCCGTGGTGCTGGCCTCCGTCGGGCTCGCCTCGAACCTGGCGGCCCTGCGCGCGCTCGCGAGCGAGGGCATCCAGCGGGGCCACATGCGGCTCCACGAGCGGAAGCGCGCGCTCGCCGTCACGGGGACGGGGAGCGACGAGGCCACCGCGCCGCCGTCCGGCGAGGGCAAGCGGTTCGCGCCCGAGCGGGCCGAGGCGTCGCGCGCGGTGCAGCAGGCGGAGGGCGGGACATGAGCCAGACGGATCACGGCGAGGCGCCGCGCGGCGGGCGCCGGTTCGGCACCGGGGAGATGTTCGACGGCATCGCCGAGCGGTACGACCTCTTGAACCGGGTCATCTCGCTGGGGCTCGATCAGGGCTGGCGGCGGCGCGCGGTGCGCTCGCTCGAGCTCGCGCCGGGCGCCACGGTGCTCGACCTGGCGACCGGCACCGCCGACCTCGCCATCGCGATAGCCCGGACGCACGACGTGAAGGTCGTCGGGGTCGACCCGTCGCAGGGGATGCTCGGCGTCGGCCGCCGGAAGGTGGAGGCCGCGGGGCTCGCCGGGCGGATCGAGCTCGAGGTCGGCGACGCGGAGCAGCTGCGGTTCGGCGACGCGAGCCTCGACGGCATCTCGATGGCGTTCGGGATCCGCAACGTCCCCGACCGGGCGCGGGCGCTCCGCGAGATGGCGCGCGTCACGCGGCCCGGCGGGCGCATCGCGATCCTGGAGCTCAGCGAGCCGCGCGGGGGGATCATGGGCAAGCTCGCGCGCTTTCATATTCACACGGTCGTCCCGTACGTCGGCGGCGCGATCTCCGGGCGGGACGAGTACCGGTACCTGCAGGACTCGATCGCGAGGTTCCCCCCTCCGGACGAGTTCGCGGAGCTGATGCGGGGCGCGGGGCTGCGCGTGCTGCGCGTGGAGCCGCTGACGATGGGCGTCGTGTGCCTCTTCGTCGCGACGCCTGAGGGGGCCTGAGGTGCGCGCGGTCGAGGGCCTCCGGGGAAGGTGATGAGCGGCTCGAACCTCCACTCGGCCTGGGCGCAGCTGTTCGTCCGCGCGCTGGCGCAGGCCGGGGTGCGCGACGTGGTCCTCTGCCCGGGGTCGCGCTCCACGCCGCTCGCGATCGCGGCGGTGGAGAGCGTGGAGGTGCGCTGCCACAGCGTCGTCGACGAGCGCGCCGCGGCGTTCTTCGCGCTCGGGCAGGCGCGCGTCACCGGCCGGCCCAGCGTGTTCGTCTGCACCTCGGGCACCGCCGGCGCCCACGCGCTGCCGGCGATCATCGAGGCGCACCACAGCTTCACCCCGCTCGTCGCGATCACGGCTGACCGCCCGTGGGAGCTCGCCGACGCCGCGGCCGCGCAGACCATCGATCAGACCAAGCTCTTCGGCGACCACGTCCGTCACTTCGCCGAGCTCGGGCTGCCGGATCCGTCGCCCCTCGCGATGCGCGCCGTGGCGCGCATCGCGGCGCAGGCGGTCTCGCGCGCGCTCGCGCCGACACCTGGCCCGGTCCACATCAACGCGCGCTTCCGCAAGCCGCTCGAGCCGGTCGACGCGGCGGGGCCCGAGGCCTGGCAGGCCGAGTGGGAGGCGCAGATGCGCCGCGCCGGGCCGCGGGTCGTGGCGGCGCGCGCCGGGGTCGACGCGCGCGCGATCGAGGAGATCGCGGCGCGGTGCGCGCGCGCCGAGCGGGGGCTCATCGTCTGCGGCCCCGCCCCGAGCCGCGAGGACGACGCACGCGCGCGCCGCGCGGTGCTCGCGCTGTCGCGGGCGACCGGCTTCCCGGTGCTCGCCGAGGGCACGAGCCAGATCTACTTCGGCGGCCTGGCCGAGGGCGTCGTGATGCCCGCCTCGTTCGATTCGTTCCTCCGCGCGCCCGAGTTCCGCGCGGCGAACGCGCCCGATCTCATCCTCGAATTCGGCGCCCCGCCGACGTCGGCCGGGTACGCGACGTACATCGCCGAGCACGCGGGCTGCCGCCGGTTCGTCGTGGCCGCGCACGGCTGGAACGATCCGACGAGCGCCGCGGCCGCCCTCATCATGGCCGAGCCTGCCGAGCTGTGCGAGGCGCTCGCGGCGCGCTTCGCCGGGGCGGCGCTGGACCTCGGGCGCGGGCGGCGGGACTGGGCGGCGACGTTCGCGCGCGCCGGCGACGTCGCGGCGGCGCAGTCGGCGCGCGCGTGCGCCGGGGACGAGCTCACCGAGGGCGCGGTCGCCCGGACGGTGGCGAGCGCGTGCCCGGAGGGCTCGCTGCTCGCGATCGGCAACAGCATGCCGGTGCGCGATCTCGATACGTACTGCCCGCCGTCGGCGCGCGTGCTGCGCGTCCTGCACCAGCGCGGCGCGAGCGGGATCGATGGCCTCGTCTCGGGGGCGGCCGGCGCCCGCGCGGTCGCGGCCGCGCCGCTCACGCTGCTGCTCGGCGATCTCAGCCTGCTGCACGACCTGACCGGGCTGCTCCTCGCCGCGCGGGCAGCGGGAGACGGCGGTGCGCCGCTCGTCATCGTGGTGGTCCAGAACGACGGCGGCCGCATCTTCGAGCACCTCCCCGTCGCCAGGCGCGGCGCCGATCTGCTCGAGCGGTGCTTCACCATGCCGCAGCACCTCGACTTCGCGCCCGCGGCCGCGATGTTCGGGCTCGCCTACGAGCGCGCCGGCACCGCCAGCGGGCTCGCCGGCGCCCTCGCCGCCGCGTACCAGCGGCCCGGCGCGACGCTGATCGAGGCGGTGGTGCCGCCCCATGACGGCGCCGCCCGCGTCGCGCGGCTCTGGTCCGACGTCCGCCGCGAGGTCGCCGCCCTGAGCAGCGCGCCGGCGGCGGAAGGGGCGGCGGCCGATCTCGAGCCTTCATGAGCGGCGCGCGCGCAGAGAACCCCGAGCTTGCCGAGAGGGATCCACGGTCATGAGCCAGGTCAACGCGAACAGAAGCCCCGGACCCGAGT